>CAMGDK010000077.1 GCA_946042285.1 uncultured Clostridia bacterium
ATATTATAACCAATCATTGTTGTATCTTCAAGTATAAATGATAAATTTTTATCATAATTTGATATTTTTACAAGTAATCGCCAATTATGCTTGAAAAAAATAGATAATTTTGATATAGTTAAGTCAAATCGGAGGGCATATTATGAGAATAAAACCAGGCTTTGCAAAAAGAGAAATTGCCGGTGCAATCATCGTTGTACCTGTCGGCAAGGCTTCTGCCGACTTTAACGGAATGATAACACTTAACGAAAGCGGTTCGTTTTTTTGGGACTGCTTGAGTAAGGAAACAACTATCGAAAGAGTGCTTGATGCGGTTATCAACGAATATGATGTTGACCGACAAACAGCTCAAAGGGATATTGAAAAATTTATTGAAATGCTTAGAAGCAACAATTTGATTGAGGAATAAGCATTTAATTGTGTTACCGCAAACGAAAAGGGAGAGCACCTGCTCTCCCTTGCTTTTATTTATTCCTCTGCCTGCGTTGATGGCTGTGTTGTTGTAACCTCGTCGCCGTAAACCTGAAGAATAACCTCCTCGCCTACTGCGCAGATTGAGCCCTCCTTCGGAGCGCTTGGGTTGTTAAGTCTAACCGTACCGGGTGTGTTTCCTTCGTCGTTATAAACCTCAACGGTAGAAACCTGAAAGCCTGCATCGGTAAGAATCTTCGTAGCCTCCTCAAGAGTGAGTCCGCCTACATTAGGCACCTCTGCAGTTTGAACGCCCTTGCTCACCTTAAGAATAATCTCCGTACCCTCTTCAACGGTTTCGCCTGCCTGTACGCTTTGCTCGAAAACTATTCCCTCTTCTACATCAACGGAATATTCCGGAACAAATTTTAAGTTGAACTGCTTGTTCCAAGCGGCGATATTTTCAATATCACTTTGAGTATAACCTACCGATGAGAAATTAGGCACTGTATAGCTTGCCTTTGACACCTGCTCAACAGTGGTATTATTGTTGTTGCTGATAAAGCCGCCATTCTTTGCAACATACACTCCTGCCGAGCATGCCGCAATAATTAAGACAACAAGAACGATAATTATGAGCTTTGAGTTGTTCTTTTTCTCAGGCGTCATAAGCTTTTCGTAATCATTAACATACTCCTCTTCAACCGGCTGAGGCTCTGCCTTTCTCTGTACAGGCTGTTCGTTGAGAACTGATTTTGCAACCACTGCCGGAGCGGCGTTAAGCTGCTCACGAAACGAATTTATATTTGACGTTCTCTTTTCCGGATATATCTGAAGTCCGCCGCCGAGAGCCCTGATAACATGAGTAGGAATCTTCTCTGCTATTGTGTTTGGAATCATGAGCTTATCATTTGCTTCTCTTGACTTTGCATTTGGCGGATTTTGACCGACAAGCGCCCTGAATATACATGCCGAAAAAGCATAAATATCGGTTGACGGGCCCATTTTGTGATTATTCTCGTACTGCTCAAGTGCTGTATAGCCGTCATTAACATTAAACTCAAGCTCGGAAGACATTGTGTTTGCCTCTGCAATGCAAAATCCCTTAAGCCTAACCTTGCCGTCACGACAAAGAATAAGATTTCCCGGGCATATACCGCCGTGAACTATACCGTTTGAATGGAGCGCCTCAAGTGTTGTTAGCACAGGCATAAACATAATTCTCGCCTTGTCCCAATCAATTACGCCTGCAGGATTTCTTAAAAGGAATTCGTGCATTGTAATTGAGTCGATATAGCTGCTGACCGCATAAGCAGTACCGTTAAGCTCAAAAACATCCTTTACGGGAATAAGCGCAGAAAGGTTTTTAAGATTTGCAATTGTGCTCCAAAGCTTAACGAATGAAGCCTTTAACGCCTCAAAGCTTTGGCGATACCTTTCCCTCACATGAACATCATGGTTGCCCTCAAGTCTGTTTGCAATATTCTTCGGCAAAAACTCTCTTACCGTAACGACCTCATCAAACTGAGTATCGTAAGCCATATATGTTGCCGCATCACTTTCATGTGATACAAGGCTGCCGATGATATACCTGTCGTTTATTACGGTTTTGGGCTGAAGATAGATAATATCAACAGCTGTATCGTTATCATATCCGCATTCCTCACAAACACATCCGTTTGTAAGCTCCTTAAAGCAATTCATGCATAAATTTTCTATATTTATATTTTCCAAAGTTGACACCTCTTTTTATTATTTAAAGTCTCAAATTTGATACAAAGAATATAATAACAGTAGCATTTTGTTTTGTCAAGTTAATAACAAAATATTGAACAATGTATTAAATTGAAAGACATTATTTAGGACATATCATTTTTATTGTTGAATACATTAGCCGATTATTGTATAATAGCATAAGAAATTTAGATATTGAAGAGGTATTTACATGTCTTTTGCACTTATTAAGGAATTATCGGAAAAGAAGGATAAAAACGGTAACGGCTATCTTGACCTAATAGTCATAGGTAGTGATAAAAAAGAATATCCGGCTAAAATATGGAGATTTGATAACAACGGCGAATTTGCTCAAAACGATGTTATCGAGATTGACTACACTGTTGATAACTACAAGGGTAAAACTCAGCTGACCATCACATCAATCAAAAAAGCACCGGATGAAATGATTAAGGAATTTGTGCCTTCATCACAGCATGACGGTAAGGCTGTTTTTGCTTCTCTTTTAAGCAAGGTGAACTGCTTTAATGATGAAATTCTCAAAAAAATCGTTTCGGCAATAATGCTTAATTTAAGAAGCGAGCTTGAGGTTTATCCGGCTGCTTACAGGCTTCACCACGCAATAGTAGGCGGACTTATGCTTCACACTGCATCAATAGTTGAAATGGCTGAAAGAATTTGCGAGGTTTATCCCAATGTTAACAGAGAGCTTTTGCTTTCAGGAGCAATTCTGCACGACGTTGCAAAAACATTTGAAATGGAAACAGGCAAATCCGGTCTTTGCAGCAGCTACTCCGTCGGCGGCGAGCTTATCGGTCATCTTGTTAAGGGTGCTATGTTTGTTGAGGAGACTGCAAAAAAGCTTGGAATTGACGATGAGAGAGTAATTCTTCTTGAGCACATGATTTTATCTCATCACGGTGTACCCGAATTCGGATCGCCTGTATATCCGATGTTCCTTGAGGCTGAAATCCTTTCGACACTTGACAGCCTTGATGCAAAAATATATGAAATCAACAACGCCGCAAGCGGTGTTAATCCGGGTGAATTTACAGATAGGCAATGGGCGCTTGACAACAGAAAGCTCTTTAACCACGGTCTTTCATCAACAGAACATATTGTGAATTTGGGAGAATAATAAATTGGAAAATAAAAACGAAAGCTGGACTGAAATAGCCATAACGGTTGACACTAAGGATATTGACACTGCAGGTAATATTGCAAACATGGTAGTGCCGTACGGAATATATATTGAGGACTACTCTGCGCTTGAGGATGAGGTTATGGAAATAGCTCACATCGACTTAATCGAGGAGTCGCTTCTTCAGGCTGACAGGACAAAGGGTATCATTCATGTATATGTAAATCCGCACGAAAATCCGCTTGAAGCAGTATCCTTTATCAAGGACAGGCTTGCTGACGAAAACATCGACAACGAAATCAAGATTGCCGACTGTGCTGAAGAGGACTGGGTTAATAACTGGAAGCAATATTTTCACCCGATGCCGATTGGCGAAAAGCTGCTTATCCGTCCGACATGGGAGGACGAATATGAAGCAAACGGCAGAAAGGTGCTTCATATCGAGCCGGGCTTGGCATTTGGCACGGGCAGTCACCCGACAACAAAGCTTTGCCTTGAAACTCTTGAAAAGCATATAAATGAAAATTCGACCGTGCTTGACATCGGTTGCGGAAGCGGTATTCTGTCAATAGCATCTCTCCTTTTAGGAGCAAAAAATGCTTTTGGCGTTGACATCGATTCGCTTGCAGTTAAAACTGCCATGGCAAATGCCGAGGAAAACGGCTTCGGCGAGGACAAATTCAATGCAGTGCAGGGTAATTTGTCTGATAAGGTCAGCGGTAAATACTCTGTTATAGTGGCAAATATCGTAGCCGACATCATCATGCAATTCAACAAGGAGGTTGGCAAATTCCTTGAGGACGGCGGAGTATATATCACCGGCGGAATAATTGAAGGTCGCGAGGATGAGGTGCTTGCATCCTTTGCCGAAAACGGATTTGAAATAGCTGAAAGATACGAAGAGAAGGGCTGGCTTGTTTTTGCAGTCAGGAAGGCAAGCGCATGAGAATGAAAAGAAAGAAAAATCTTGATGAGAGAATTGCGGCATCAACAGATTATCTTGTTACCATGCACAACGACTCACTTGATTTTAATGACGCTGTAAACGAAAATCATATTATTGACTTTAAAAGGCTTTTCGGCAATGACAATCCTGTTTATCTTGAAATAGGCAGCGGCAAGGGGCAGTTTGGCTGCACCTTTGCAAAGCAAAATCCCGACAAAAATATTCTTTGCGTTGAAAGAAACAGAAATGTCCTCATCCTTGCTATTGATATGGCAAGAAACGAGAACATCAAAAACATTCGATTTCTTTGCGGCACTGCCGAATATTTACCGTCTTACATTGCTGAAAAAAGCGTTGAAGAGATTTACCTTAATTTTTCGTGCCCGTTTCCTAAAAACAGGCATGTTGCACACAGGCTTACTAATCCGAGATTTCTTGAAATCTACAAGAAAATAATGAAGCCAAGCGGTGTCATTTGTCAAAAAACAGATAACATGCATTTCTTTGAATACTCACTTGAAAGCTTTTGCGAGTGCGATTTTAAGCTGTCAAATATTTCGCTTGATTTGCACAACAGTGACTTTGAGGGCAACATTGTGACAGAATATGAGTCAAAGTTTGCATCACTCGGTATGCCGATATACAGATTAGAGGCAAGGCTCAAATAGCATTAGCTTTTGTCCTTCGGTCGAGCGACCAATGCAACGATAAGACCGCTGACAATGGCAACCGTCACTCCGGCGGCACAGGCTTGAAAGCCTCCCGTGACTACGCCTAAGAAGCCGTCCTTATCAATCGCCTCTCTTACTCCCTTTGCGAGTGCCGCACCAAATCCGGTCAACGGCACGGTTGCACCGGCACCGGCAAAATCGATAATGCTTTGATAAACGCCGACTCCGCCTAAAAGGACACCGAGGCAAACGAATAAAACAAGTATTCTTGCAGGAGTCATTTTTGTAAGGTCAATCAAAAGCTGACCTATAACACAAATAAGTCCGCCCACAATAAATGCTTTAATAAACATCATAAAAAATCACCTGTTATCATTCTTAACGATAACAGGTGATTTATACTTTTATGTAAAAATTTTAATTATCAGTCTTTCTTTGGGAGACCTTCCTTGTCATACATGCAAAGTGCCTCACACATAATCTCAATACCTGCCGTAATACATTCAGGACGAAGATTTTCAGGTGTGTCAAGACGGGTATGATAGTAGCGCGGCGGATCGGGATTCATAGCTGCAAGTGCCGATGCAGGAATCTTTCTTTGAGTGAATGCGGCAGCATCCGAGCCACCGATATAGATTGACTCAAACTTAAGGTCGAAGCCGCAGTTTGCAGCAGCATTCTTAAGCAAATACTTTACGCCCCAATCGTGCTGAACAGTACCGGAAAGGTCACGGTCGTAAACTGCCATATCCTCAAGATCTCTAAATGTATCAAGTGCGATAACAGCAGTAGGGATTGCCTTAAGCTCCTCCTCGTGAGCCTTTGCAAATGCCTTTGCACCGCGAAGACCTGCCTCCTCGGAGCCTGAGCAAACCATAACAACCTCTGTATTCTCAAAGCGAACGCCTGCCTCGTCAAGAGCCTTGATTGCAGCCATACCTGTAAAGCAGCCCGAAAGGTTGTCAGACGCACCCGGAACCGACTTATTCCAGCTTTGGAAGAAAAGAAATGCAATTTCAAACGGAATGAAAACGCAGGAAACTACAAAGAAAAGAATGAAAAACCACTTAAGCTTTTCAATTTCCATAGCAGCACCGCCCTTACCTACGATAAGGCAAACAAGAGCAAAAATCGTTTGAATAACAAGACCTACAACGGCAGGAATTTCAACAAAAAGCTTTGCCTGCAAGCCACCCATGAGATAATTAAGCTTCCACTCAAACTGACTGTCCGAATGAGCAACCATGACAATTCTCTGCTTAACCTCACCCTTTGGACTTCTTGTGGCAACCATGTTGTGAGATGTCTGCTTCGGGAAAAGAAAATCATCGAACTGCTTATACATAAGAAATTCGAAAAGAAGAGGTATGAATGCTAACACGCAAAGAATAAATGCCGCAATAGGTGATTTAAACCAGTTAACAAAAACGGAAATAACACCGCATGCAACCGTGAACGGAATAAATCCCATAAAGCCCTGACGGTGAAGTGTAAACTCCTCAATAGTCGTTTTGTCGCAATAGTTCTTCATATCCCTTTCCATCCACTGCTGAGCGCGAAGCTCCTCAGGTGAACCGGGCTTACGAGGACCTATCTTTTTACAAATTTTTGTTATGCCCTTTACGGCATATTCGGTGTTTTTTTCAAGATCTATGCTGCTTGCATATTCCTGTGCAATTTTCATAACACATTCTCCTTACTATATGATACCTAAATTTTATCACAATAACAAAGCGATTGCAATAGTGCAAATACACTAATCATTAACCGAGCTCATGAATGAAAAGGCCTGACAAAAGCTTTGGCTCAAACCAGGTTGATTTAGGAGGCATTATAAGCTCGGCATCGGCAATATCCATTAGGTCATCAACCGTTGTCGGATACATGGCAAACGCAAGCGTCATATCGTCTGCCACACGCCTTTCAAGCTCCTCAAGTCCTCTTATACCGCCTATAAAATCAATCCTGCTGTCTGCCTTTGGATTTGTAATATTTAAAATCGGTGCAAGCAGATTGTTTTGCAAAATTGACACATCAAGTCTGTCAACAGGACTGTCTTCGTTGACAACCTCCTGCCTTGCCTTAAGCTCATACCACTGCTCATTTATCAGCATGCCGAATGTGTGCTTCTCGGTCGGCTTATATCTTGAGTCAACCTTTTTATATGTAAATGCCTTGTCAAGCTTTGAAAGAAACTGCTCAACAGTGTTACCGTTAAGGTCCTTAACAACACGATTATAGTCCATGATTTCCAAATCATCGTCGGGAAACGCAACTGCAAGGAAGAAATTAAACTCCTCGTCTCCGGTGTAATTCGGATTAGACTCACGGCGCTTTTCGCCAACCTTTACCGCAGATGCGCAACG
>CAMGDK010000078.1 GCA_946042285.1 uncultured Clostridia bacterium
ACACAGTAATCTTGCCTACTGCAGTGTTAAGTGCTGCTGCCTTGCCCGAAAGAGCATCCGCCTCACCACCGTAAAGATAAGCGTCAATAGCCTTTTGGCAATTTACATAAGCGGTGTAAGCAGCTTCAACTCCGGTAAAAATACCCTCTGTTTGAAGTTTGTCCTCAAATGCCTGCATTGCCTCTGCTGCCTCAACTACTGCAGAATCTGTTGACTCAACAGTAATTGCATAAGCCGAAAGCGATGCAATCGGAAGTGATGTAACTAACATCAGCACCGAAAGAAATGCAGACAAAAGTCTTCTTGAAAGTTTAGTTTTCATAGTTATTCCTCCTTAACTACATGGCAGGATTGCACATGACGGGGTAATGATGCGCCGCCATCTGACCAAGGCGAAGCACCTGCCGACATGCAAAATCGAGCCGTAAAAGAGCATAGTATCCCCATGCTTTATATATACAAGCGAATAATAGCATATATCATCTGCTTTGTCAATATATTTTTCAACTTTTGTCAACAAAAATGTTTACAAATTGTTTACAAAATTCTTTGCCGTTTCAGTGATAGACACAATTTGCAAATGTGCCTATAAATTAACACAATAGCGATGAAAATTTATCTTGTTTTTTGGACAGTGAAACGTATATTTTTATGCAATATTATGCAATTTTTATGTATATTTGTGCATATTTTTCAATATTTATACAAAGTTTCAAAAACCTCTTGAAATGCACAGTGCGACTAACTATAATGTATATCAGTTAATAAAAAAGGAGAATTATTCTATGGCTAAAGAAATTAAAAAGGTCGTGCTTGCATACTCAGGCGGACTTGACACTTCAATTATTATCCCTTGGCTCAAGGAGAACTACAACAACTGTGAGGTAATCGCCGTTTCCGGTGATGTCGGACAAGGCACAGAGCTTGACGGACTTGAGGAAAAGGCTATCGCAACAGGTGCTTCAAAGCTTTATGTTCTTGATCTTAAGGATGAATATGTAGAGGATTACATCTTCCCTTGCCTTAAGGCAGGTGCTGATTACGAAACATACCTTCTCGGCACATCTCATGCCCGCCCGTGTATTGCAAAGGGACTTGCTGAAATCGCTATCAAGGAGGGTGCTGACGCTATCTGCCACGGTTGTACCGGTAAGGGTAACGATCAGGTTAGATTTGAGCTTACTCTCAAGGCATTTGCTCCCGAAATGGAAATCATTGCTCCTTGGAGAGAGTGGGACATCAAATCTCGTGAGGAGGAAATCGAGTACGCAGAGGCTCACAACATTCCTCTTAAGATAAACAGAGAAACAAATTACAGCAAGGATAAGAATGTATGGCACTTGAGCCACGAAGGACTTGACCTTGAGGATCCTGCAAACGAGCCAATGTATTCAAAGGAGGGCTTCCTTGAGTTAGGCGTTGCTCCCGAGCAGGCTCCCGATGTACCTACATACGTTACAATTCATTTTGAAAAGGGCGTTCCTACCGCTATTGACGGCAAGGAAATGAAGGCTCTTGCAATCGTTGAAAAGCTCAACGAGCTTGGCGGCGCAAACGGTATCGGTCTTCTTGACATCGTTGAAAACCGTCTTGTAGGCATGAAGAGCAGAGGTGTATATGAGACTCCGGGCGGTGCTATTCTTTACAAGGCTCACGAAATCCTTGAAATGATTACACTTGACAGAGAAACATCTCACTATAAAAAGCTCGTTGCACAGAAATTCGGTGAGCTTGTATATAACGGTCTTTGGTTTACTCCTCTTCGTGAGGCTCTTTCGGCTTTCGTTGATAAGACACAGGAAACTGTTACAGGTGATGTTAAGCTCAAGCTTTACAAGGGCAATATTATCAATGCAGGTGTTACATCGCCTTACACTCTTTACGATGAGAACATTGCTTCGTTCGGCGAGGACGGCGGTGCATACAATCAGGCTGACTCGGCAGGATTTATTAACCTTTTCGGTCTTTCAATCAAGGTTAAGGCTCTTCTTGACAAGCAGCGCGGTGAATAATTATATACATTTTATTATAACATTAGGGGCGGTGCAGGCATCGCCCCGTAAATTCATATAATGAGGAAAACACTATGGCACAATTATGGAAGGGCAGATTCAAAAAAGAGCTTGCCAAGGAAACTAACGATTTTAACTCATCAATCAAATTCGACTGCAGAATGTTTGAGGAGGATATTAAGGGCAGCATTGCTCACGCTACCATGCTCGGCGCTTGCGGCATTATTGAAAAATCCGAAAGCGAAAAAATCACTGCAGGACTCTCTGAAATCCTTGACGATATTAAAGGCGGAAGACTTGAAATCGACATGGAGGCTGAGGACATTCACACATTTGTTGAGGGTGAGCTTACTGCAAGACTCGGTCAAACAGGTAAAAGGCTTCACACTGCAAGGTCAAGAAACGATCAGGTTGCACTTGACATAAGAATGGTGCTGAAAAACGAAATTAACGAAATCAGCGAAAAGCTTAAATCCTTAATCACTGTACTTTGCGAAAAGGCAGAGCAAAACACCGACACAATTATGCCGGGATACACTCATCTTCAAAGGGCGCAGCCTATCACCTTTGCGCATCATCTTATGGCGTACTGCGCTATGCTTTGCCGTGACCTTGACAGACTCGGTGACATCAAAAAAAGAATGAATGTGCTTCCGCTTGGAAGCGGTGCTCTTGCCGGCACCACTTACCCTATCGACAGAAGCATGGTTGCAGAGCTTCTTGGCTTTGATGATATTTCCGCAAACAGCCTTGACGGTGTATCCGACAGAGATTTTTGCATTGAGCTTGCTTGTGCATTATCGATTATAATGGTGCATCTTTCCCGTTTCAGTGAGGAAATTATCATGTGGTGCAGCTGGGAATTCAAGTTTGTTGAGCTTGACGACGCTTTCTCAACAGGATCAAGCATCATGCCTCAAAAGAAAAATCCCGACATAGCAGAGCTTGTCAGAGGCAAAAGCGGTCGTGTATTCGGCGACCTCACTGCCCTGCTCACTGTTATGAAGGGTATTGCTCTTGCATACAACAAGGATATGCAGGAGGATAAGGAGGCTATATTTGATGCAGTGGACACTGTAAAAATGTGTCTTAACGCGTTTACTCCCATGATTGACACCATGACCGTTCTCAAGGAAAATATGAGAAATGCGGCTTCAAGAGGATTTATCAATGCGACTGACTGCGCCGATTATCTTGTCGGCAAAGGGCTTGCGTTCCGTGATGCTTACAAGGCTACCGGTGAGCTTGTTGCTCTTTGCATAGACAAGGGACTTACCCTTGAAACCTTGCCGATTGAGGAGTACAAGGCTGTGTGTGATCTTTTTGATGAAGATGTTTATACGGCAATCAATCTTGAAAAATGCGTTAATGACAGGCTTGTCCCCGGCGGACCGAGCGCTCAAAGCGTTATGGCTCAAATTGAAAGGGCAAGAAGGCTTATTGCCATATAAGCACTCTCGGCTTAATTTATAAAACATTATTGGCATTTTTTGTCGTTTTTCTTGACTACTATCATTTAATGGCATATAATAATTGTTAAGAGTAAAATGAAAGGTGGTAGTTTAATGAGCTATAAAATAGTTGTTGACAGCTGCTGCGATTTAACCGATGACATGAAGAGGTGGGATAACTTTGAGGTAGTTCCTCTCACTCTTGAAATAAATGATTACCGTATTCTCGACGATGAAGGCTTTGATCAGGATGATTTTATCAGCAGGATGAAGGCAAACGACGGTATGGCAAAAAGCGCATGCCCTTCTCCCGAGGCTTGGAAAAAGGCTTATGAAGGCGACTATGACGAGGTTTATGTTTTAACAATAACAGACAAGCTCAGCGGCACATATAACAGTGCGCTTCAGGGCAAAATGCTTTACGAGGACGAGCATAAGGATGATAAAAAAATCTATGTTTTCAACTCTCTTGCTACATCGGGACTTGAAACTATTATTGCTCTTCTTATCAAAAGACTTGCTGACGAGGGCAAGACATTTGATGACATAGTCAGATATGTTGATGATTACATCGTTAATCACACAGGTCTTCTCTTCTGCCTTGAAAGCTTTGACGCATTGAAGAAAAACGGCAGGCTTTTTGCACTTGCAGCAAGCGTGTTTGAGAAAATCAGAGTTAAGCTCATTTGCAAAAGAACTACCGAGGGCAACATTGCTCTTGCAGGTCAGGACTTAAATGCCAACAGAGCACTCACAAAGCTTGCAGGCTTCATTAACGAAACGGTTGCCGACTGTAATCTTGACGGCAAAATGGTTGTTATTACTTATGTTTGCTGCAAGGAAAAGGCAGAATTTACCGCAGAAAAAATAAGACTTAAGACACCTTACACGGATATTAGAATTATCAAGGCTTCAGGTCTTAATTCACTTTACGCTTCAGACGGCGGAATTATCGTATCGTTTGACTACTAATTTAGATTTCATTATAAAAGAGGTAATATAAAATGGAAATCAAGTATGATTTAACAAAAACACCAAAGGAAAAGCCAACCGGCAAGCTCGGCTTCGGTCACATTTTTACCGACCACATGTTCGTAATGGACTACAAGACCGGCAAGGGTTGGCACAATGCAAGAATTGAGCCTTATCAGCCACTCGTTCTCGATCCTTCCGCTCTCGTATTCCATTATGCTCAGGAATGCTTTGAGGGCTTAAAGGCTTACAGAACTCCTGACGGAAATGTTCAACTCTTCAGACCTGACAAGAATGCCGAAAGAATGCAGTCAACACACCAGAGGCTTTGTATTCCCGAAATCCCTGTTGAAGATTTTGTTGAAGCAGTAAGAGCTCTCGTTGCAGTTGAAAAGGATTGGGTTCCGTCCGAGCCTGACACAAGCCTTTACATCCGTCCGTTTACAATCGCTACCGAGCCTGTACTCGGCGTTAAGGCTGCTGATGAGTACAAGTTTATTATAATCTGCTCACCTTCAGGCGCATATTATGAGGAGGGTATGAACCCTGTTAAAATTTATGTTGAGGATGAGTATGTTCGTGCTACTCCCGGCGGAACAGGCTACATCAAGTGCGGCGGTAACTATGCTGCATCTATCATTGCTTCGGAAAAGGGCCACAAGCTCGGCTACTCACAGGTGCTTTGGCTTGACGGCGTTGAAAGAAAGTATGTTGAAGAGGTTGGCTCAATGAACATCATGTTCAAGGTTGACGGAGAGATATACACTGCTCCGACAATCGGCACAGTTCTTCCGGGTATCACAAGAATGAGCTGTATTGAGCTTTTGAAAAGCTGGGGCTACAAGGTTAACGAAACAAGATTTACAATCGACTTCATCATGGACGCTGCCAAAAAAGGCACTCTTGAAGAGGTGTTCGGTACAGGTACTGCTGCTGTTATCAGCCCTGTCGGCGGACTTACATACGAGGGTGAGTCAATCGAGATTAACGATTTCAAAACAGGCGAGCTTACTCAAAAGCTTTATGATACTCTTACAGGTATTCAATTTGGTAAGCTTGATGATAACATGGGCTGGATTGTTAAGGTTGACTGATAGCAAAATTATATATGCATAATTTAAGGAGGACTGTTAAACGGTCCTCCTTCTTTTTTATTTTATCTTGTCCTTTGAATTTGTATAATTGTTCTTATATGCTTCATCGATACCGCCTATTATGTAGTAGAAATAAGCATACTGAGGAATATACATACGCTTGTAAAGCGACGATGTTTTCGGCTTTGCGAAATACAACGTACCTTTGAAATTGCCTGTATATCCCTGAAGTCGTGGATCAAACAAAAAAGGCTTACCCGAAATATACCAAATGCTCCACTTGTGGATAACCTGTGAGCCGTCGTTGTTGCGAACATCTCCCGCCTCAAGCTCAAGTATAAACTCGGGATTCTTCTCATTATCAAACATTGCTTCAATACAATTGTTAAAGCTTGAGTTGCATTCAACGCAGTCCCTAAAGTCCTTAAAATGCTTTGCGTGCCAATCGTAAACTGCCTTTACTCTGTCGTAATTATTCTTATACTTGCTGATATTAACACCGTTTTTGGTAATGCTCTTAACAGCCTTAACAGCATCCTTTGAAAGCTTTAGGCTGTTTATATGCTTACTTACGGTTACGCCCTTTTTGACTGTTACGGATTTCACATTACTCTTTGATGCATAATAAAGCTCGTCATTGCTTGATACATAAGGCTTAACTGCAATATAATATTTGCCGTCAAGCAAATTACTTATCGTTGCACAGGTTTTATTTGCACCTACATTTAGCACGATACAAGCTTCGCGCTTAAAGCTCTTTGAACGGCTGAAAACCACTGCATAGCCGTCTGCGCTACCGTTTTTCTTCCATTTAACCGTGATTTTCCCCGGAGAAGAATATTTTACACTTTTAAGCGTAACGGAAGCAGGCTTTGTGCAAACCGTATAATAGCTGTAATCGCTGTATTCTATGCTTGTTATCGGATTATTAAACTCATCGTATGTCGTGTTTTCTCTAAAAGCTCTTGCGGCGAACTTATAGGATTTACCGGATTTCAAGCCGTTAACAGTGTATTTTCCGTTGTTTGACACACCAAGCACATCATACGAACCTGTTGCATCGTTGTAAATGCTTAATTCGTATTCGTTACCTCCGTAACCGATTAGGGTAATACTATTCTCTTGCGATTTTGTTTCCAAATCGGGAGTATAAATCGGGTAATTGTAATCATCTTCGTACCAATAATCATCCGTCGATTCCTCGTACCATAATACATCATCATTATCGTAAATATCATAATCGGCATCCTCAAATACAAATGAATCGGAAGCAAACGCAACAGCCGAGGAGCTGAAAATCATAGAAACGATGCAAGTAACGGAAATAAATAAAATTAAAGCTTTTTTCATATCGCACCTCACAATTAAATATGTAATATGTTATCACATATATTGAATACAGTCAACAAATAAAGGAGCGCAAACGCTGCTCCTTTATTTATTGCAACAACTATTTGGTTTTAACAGTCTTAACCTTTGACCATGAGGAATATGCCTTAACTGTTTTGCCGTTTATTTTTGTATTCTTGTATGAGCGAACTCTTACATAATACTTTTTGTTAGCCTTAAGCTTTTTA
>CAMGDK010000079.1 GCA_946042285.1 uncultured Clostridia bacterium
TTATAATACTAAATTATTTCTTTTATTTCAATAGATATTTTTAAATAACAATATCTTTATGTAATTGAAAATTTTGTGTAAAACGGAAAAACATGCATTTTATCAACAAAAAAACGGCCTGTTTCCAAGCCGTTGTGTTATAAATCAAAACTTAATTTTGTAACAGACCTTTTTGCCTATTGTACCGTCGGCATATTCAAACGGCTTGTTGGTATTAACATCGCCGTACTGCACCATGCCTGCCTTTTGCATTACTCTTTCTGAGCCGATATTGTCAGCATCACACATAGCAATAAGACCTGTCATGCTCTGTGTTTTGCAATACTCAATTACAGCGCTTACCGCCTCTGTTGTAATGCCGTTATTTTTCAATTTCATATCAAGCTTATAATGGAGCGCAAAAACATCATCCCTGTCCTTAACAGGTATAAGCTCGACAAGTCCCCTCATTTTACCGTCATACACGATTGCCCAATAGTAATAGCTTTTATTTGTGTATTTTATCAGTCTTCCTGCGGTAAGTCTAAACACCTGAAATTTTGAGAGAGGCTTTTTGCCAATCATAAATTCAGCTATTTCGGGATTCGTGTACCACCTTGAAGCCTCAAAGTAATCGTGGGGTAAAATTTTCCTCAGCACAAGCCTTTGAGTTTTGAGTGTTTTTGTTCCTGTTCGCCCTGTCATAGCCTCATCTCCTGCATTTCGATTTTATCATAATGCAGGATTTTATTCAATACCGATTTTAGTATAATTTGTTATTGCAATTGTAAGAATATAGGTATATAATTACACTGAAAAATTATAAACAGCAAGGAGAAGCCCTATGAAATGCTTTATGGATAAGGACTTTCTTTTGGATACACAGACGGCAAAAAAGCTGTTTCACGAGTATGCACAGGATATGCCGATTTGCGACTATCACTGCCACTTAAATCCAAAGGAAATCTATGAAAACAAGGCTCCTGAAACCATAACACAGCTTTGGCTTTCGGGCGACCATTACAAGTGGCGTGCCATGAGAAGCTGCGGTGTCGAGGAAAAATACTGCACCGGTGATGCCTCTGACAGAGAAAAGTTTGAGAAATTTGCCTATGCACTTCAATACTGCATCGGCAATCCGCTTTATCACTGGGCACACATTGAGCTTCAAAGATATTTTGGAATTGATACTCCGCTCAATGCAAAAACCGCTGATGACATATTTGACAGAGCAAACGACGCTATCAAAAACGGTGATTTCAGACCGCAAAGTCTTATCACAAAAAGCAATGTAAAATATGTTTGCACAACGGACGATCCTGTTGATGATTTAATGTATCACAAGCTTTTGAAGGAGGTTGACGGCTTCGACTGCAATGTGCTTCCGAGCTTTAGACCTGACAGAGCGCTCAACGCTCACCTTGACGGCTTTGCCGATTACATTAACACTCTTGCAGGCGTGTCCGGCGTTAAAATCAACAGCTTCAGGGATGTCATCACCGCTCTTTTAAAGAGAGTTGATTATTTCCACGAGGCAGGCTGCAGAATATCGGATCAGGCGTTTGATTATGTTCCGTTTGCAATTGCAGATGACGATGAGATTGAAGCAATTTTTGCAAGGGCAATGAACGGCGAAAAAATCTCAATGCAGGATGCAGATAAATACAGAACGCCCATACTTCTTGCTCTGGGTGAAAAATATCACGAGCTTGGCTGGGCTATGGAAATTCACATCGGCGCCATGCGCAACAACTCGACAAGAATGTTTAAATCACTCGGTGCCGACACAGGCTTTGACTCTGTCGGCGATGCCGAAATTGCTCAACCGCTTTCAAGATTTCTTGACGCACTTGATGAAAAGGGTGTTCTTCCCAAAACAATCCTTTTCAATCTTAATGATAAGGACAATACGGTGCTTGCCACAATGCTCGGCAACTTCCAATCGGCAGAGGCTGAATCAAAAATTCAGTTTGGCCCTGCATGGTGGTTCCTTGACACTATGGACGGCATGACAAATCAAATGAAATCACTCGGCAACCTCGGTGTGCTCGGTAAATTTGTCGGCATGGAGACCGACTCGCGTTCGTTCACATCATACGGCAGACACGAGTATTTCAGGCGAATTATGTGCGCACTCATCGGCAGATGGGTTGAGGACGGCTGGTATGCTTATGACGAGGATATTCTTAAAGAGATTGTTCAGGGCATCAGCTACAACAATGCAATTAAATACTTTAACTTTGGATAACGGAGGCACAATATGAACTTAAATCTCAGACCTAAAGAGGAATGTATGTTTGATGAGATTTCGCTTGGCGAAATCATGCTTAGACTTGATCCCGGCGAGGGCAGAATTAAAACCGCTCGCTCATTTAGAGCTTGGGAGGGCGGCGGAGAGTACAATGTTGCCAGAGGATTAAGAAGATGCTTCGGCTTAAAGACAAGTGTTGTTACTGCATTTGCCGAAAACGAGGTAGGCTATCTCATGGAGGATTTAATTCTTCAGGGCGGCGTTGACACATCACTCATCAAGTGGATGCCGTTTGACGGTATCGGCAGAACTGTAAGAAACGGTATCAACTTTACGGAAAGAGGCTTTGGCATAAGAGGTGCTGTCGGCGCCTCCGACAGAGGCAACACTGCCGCATCAAAGCTCAAGCCGGGCGACATTGATTGGGATTACATCTTCGGTACACTCGGTGTTCGTTGGCTTCACACAGGCGGTATTTACGCTGCTCTTTCGGAGTCTGCTGCCGAGGTAGTTATTGAGGCAGTTAAAAAGGCAAAGGAATACGGCACTGTTGTTTCCTACGACCTTAACTATCGTCCGTCACTTTGGAAGGACATCGGCGGTCAGGCAAAGGCTCAGGAGGTTAACAAGGAGATTGCAAAATATATTGACGTTATGATTGGTAACGAGGAGGACTTTACCGCCTCTCTCGGCTTTGAGGTTGAGGGCAACGATGCCGACCTCAAGGAGCTTAACATGGACGGCTACTACAAGATGATTGAAACTGTTACAAAGGCTTACCCTAACTTTAAGGTTATTGCTACTACCCTTCGTACAGTTAAAACTGCAACCGTTAACGACTGGAAGGCAATTTGCTGGGCTGACGGTCAAATTTACAAGTCAATGGAATTTCCGGGGCTTGAAATTCTTGACAGAGTCGGCGGCGGCGATAGCTTTGCATCGGGACTTATCTATGGTCTTATGACATACGAGGATGCACAAAGGGCAGTTAACTACGGCGTTGTTCACGGCGCACTTGCAATGACAACACCGGGCGACACATCAATGGCTTCACTCAAGGAGGTTGAAGCTAAGGTTAACGGCGCAGGCGCAAGAGTTCAAAGATAAAATCACTAAACAGGAGAACATGTAATATGGCTAATAAAATTGAAACACTCGCAAAAATTCAAGAGGTTGGTATTGTTGCAGTTGTTCGTGCAACATCAATCGAACAGGCTGAAAAAATCACAGACGCTTGTATCGCAGGCGGTGTGGCTGCAATTGAGCTTACATTCACGGTTCCGCATGCCGACAAGCTTATAGAGGCTATGAAGGCAAAGTACAACAGCGGCGAAATCATTATCGGTGCAGGCACTGTTATGGACGCCGCAACAGCAAGAATTGCTATCCTTGCCGGTGCAGAATATATTGTATCGCCTTACTTTGACGAGGAAACAGTAAGAACCTGTAACCGTTACGGCGTTGCGTCAATGCCGGGTATCTATACTCCGACAGAGGCTGTTCGTGCTATGGAGTGCGGTGCAGATGTACTTAAGGTGTTCCCTGGTGACATTGCAGGTCCTGCATTCATCAAGGATATTCACGGCCCTATCCCTAACGCTGTTATGATGCCTTCAGGCGGTGTTGATGTTGACAATGTTAAGGATTGGATTAAGGCAGGCGCTATCGCTTGCGGCGCAGGCTCATCACTCATTGCAGGTGCAAAGACAGGTGATTACGATAAAATTACGCAAACAGGTAAGCTCTTCGTTCAAAGGATTAAGGAAGCAAGAGCGGAAATGGCTGCAAAATAATGCTTGACTTTTGTCATAAATATGTTATAATCATTAAGCCGCATATTGTTGGTTAAAAGAAATGACTGTTCATTCACCTACCGTAGCGAGACTTGAATAAGGAGAAATAATACTATGTACGCTGTTATTGTAACAGGCGGTAAGCAGTACAAGGTAGCTGAGGGTGATGTTCTTTACATCGAGAAGCTTGATGCTCAGGCAGACGAAGCAATCACCTTCGACACAGTTCTTGCAGTAGCTACTGACGATAGCTTCAAGGCAGGCAAGGATTGCGCTGACTCAACTGTTTCTGCAAAGGTTCTTAAGAATGGCAAGGGCAAGAAGATTACTGTTTTCACCTACAAGCCAAAGAAGGACGAGAAGCGCAAAAAAGGTCATCGTCAGCCTTACACAAAGGTTGAGATTACCAAGATCAATGCGTAATTAAAATGATTAAGGTTGAATTTTACAACGGCATTAACGGCTTATGCGGATTTGAGATAAGCGGTCACGCTGACTCAGCCGATTACGGTGAGGACATTATATGCTCCGCCGTGTCAAGTGCAGGACTTATGACGGCTAACACAATTACCGAGGTTATCGGGCTTGATGCTGACGCAAGGACTGACGATGGCTATCTCAGGCTTATGCTGCTTGAAAATGCCGAACTCGCGCAGGATGCTTTGAAGGGGTTAAGGCTTCACCTTACAGAGCTTTCAAGGCAATATCCTGAAAACATAAAAGTGATTTATCGGAGGTGTAATAATGCTTAAGTTAGATTTACAGCTTTTCGCTCATAAGAAAGGTATGGGTTCTACAAAGAACGGCAGAGATTCAGAGTCAAAGCGTCTCGGCGCAAAGAGAGCTGACGGTCAGTTCGTTCTCGCAGGCAACATTCTTTACCGCCAGAGAGGAACTCACATTCATCCGGGTAACAATGTAGGCATCGGCAAGGACGATACTCTTTTCGCTCTTATCGACGGTACTGTTAAATTTGAGAGAATGGGTAAGGACAGAAGAAAGGTTTCTGTTTATCCTGTTGAGCAGTAATTAAATATAAAGCGTTTTAGCTGTCTCAATGAATTTTGAGGCAGCTTTTCTTTTTCATATATAATTTAGGGTGACAAAAATGTCTATACTGATTTGCCCTGTTTGCAGGGAACAATTAAATATCGACAACCGTTCATACAAATGCTCCAACCGTCACAGCTTTGACATTGCAAGGCAAGGATATGTTAATTTGCTTATCGGCTCAAAAAACGGCGATAAATCGGGCGACAGCAAGGAGTCTGCAAGGGCAAGGCACGCGTTTTTGCAAAAGGGCTACTACTCATGCCTCAAGGAATTTATGGCAGCTAAAATGAACGGCATTGTCCTTGACATCTGTTGCGGAGAGGGATACTACGACGACTATGACGGCGAGCTTTACGGCTTTGACATCAGCAAGGAAATGGTGCGACTCGCATCTAAAGGCAACAAAAAAGCAACATACTTTGCCGCCAACCTTGCAGACATTCCCGTTGCCGACAAAAGCGTTGACACTGCAATGCACCTGTTTGCACCGTTTAACGACAGGGAGTTTGCAAGAGTGCTTAAGGACGACGGTGTGCTTTACTCGGTTATTCCGGGCGAAAACCATTTGATTGAGCTGAAAAGCATTGTTTATGAAAATCCATATAAAAACGATGAAAAAGCTCCCGACTCGACGATGCTGACACTTGTCGGCAGAGAAAAAATCAGTCAAGCAGTAACAATCGGCAGAGATGATTTGAAGGAATTATTTTCAATGACGCCGTATTTTTATCGCACAGGCGAAGGCGACAGGCAAAAGCTTGATCGCGTTGACACACTTGAGCTTACCGTTGAATTTGTCGTGTTAGAATACAGAAAGAAAAAATAAATCAGGATAAAGAGGAAGGCTAATGGATAATCTTTGTGAAAAATGCTGGTATAATTCTTATGACGAGGAAGCCGACGAGGACTTTTGCTCGCTCATAATTGACGAGGACGAATATGTCAGACTGATGCAGGATAAAAATAAAACCTGCAGATATTTTCGACCTGCAGGCAGCGAATACGATATTGTAAGAAAGCAAAATTAGTCTGCTTGACCTTTTTACTGTGATGGGTTATACTAATGCTGTACATTATATCAAGGAGTAGTTATGTCTATTTACAACATTGCAGGACTTACCGTGCAGATAAAAAATGAAAAGGGGCGTACTGCAAAGCAGGGTGTGCGCTATCTTTCCGACAATCAGGATGAATCGCAGCATATCGACATCACTATTGATGTGACGCAAAAGCGTGTTCTTGCATCTATGAAGGAGCATCCGGAGCTTGTGCAGGACGATTGGGAGTACATGCTTACCGGCTCCGACTTTTACACTAATCTTGTTGACTTTGACGGAATTATGCTTCACTCATCATGCATTGTAGTTGACGATAAGGCTTATGCCTTTTCGGCTGACAGCGGAACGGGAAAATCAACTCATGCTCAGCTTTGGCTAAAGCATTTCGGTAAAAGAGCGTATATGCTAAACGATGATAAGCCTGCAATCAGGATAATTAACGGCAAGGTTTACGCATGCGGCACTCCGTGGAGCGGCAAGTATGACTACTCAAGCCCAGAAATTGTTGAGCTTGCAGGGATTTGCTTCCTTGAAAGAAGCGATAACAATTGGATTAAAAGAGCTGAAACGAGTAAGGCGGTTTTCAACATCTTTTCACAAACCGTAAGAGCTCTTAACAGCGAAAAAATGGACAGTCTTTTCAATGTGATTGACAAGATTTTTGCATTGGTGCCGCTTTATGAAATGGGCTGCAACATTTCCGACGAGGCAGTTATGACAGCGTATAATGCAATGAGTAAATAATATGGATAAAAAAGGAACATACCAATCGGTATGTTCCTTTGTTTATGTATTAGGTAATGATAAGGTCAAGCGCTGATTATTTCTCTGCGTACTTGTCCTCGCCGCCCCAGCTGTACATAGCTCTGATGCCCTGTCCAACCTCTTCAAGCTGATGAGAAGCC
>CAMGDK010000080.1 GCA_946042285.1 uncultured Clostridia bacterium
AGATGTGTATAAGAGACAGTGGAGGTTTCTGTATGGCTTCAAAAGATTATGATGATTTGTTAGAATCATTCATGAACAATTCAACTAAAGCATATAAAGAAGATCAGATTTCTCGTGAACAAAAGGCTGATAATCTGCCAACCTCTTATGAAGATCCAAACTCGTCGGAAAAGAAAAAAATTCAAAGAGGAAGAAATATTGACAAAAAGCATTCCGTAAAAAGAAACAAGTTACCTGATTCGTCTTCACCTGCCGGAATAATCGGCAGAATACTTCTCGGTATGATTACCGTGATTGGTGTTGTAGGTGTTGTTTGCTTTTCTGTTATAGCAATATACGGTTATACAGTCGTTTACGGAGATCCGGTATTTGACTTAACAGAAGAAAAGTTTTCCCAAAATCAAACATCATTTCTCTACGGCTATGATGGTGACAATGTTGTTGAAATAACAAGACTTCACGGCGAGGAAAACAGAATTTGGGTTAACCTTGAGGATATGAGCGAGTACATGCCAAAGGCATTTGTCGCTATTGAGGATAAGCGCTTTTATGAACATAGCGGTGTCGATTGGATTAGAACTATCGGCGTATTCATCAAGCAAAACAATCAAGGCGGTTCAACAATTACACAGCAGTTAATTAAGAACTTAACCGATGACAACAAGGTTACTTATATAAGAAAGTTTAACGAAATTCTAAAAGCACTTAACCTTGAAAAGAATTACAGTAAAGAAGAAATTTTAGAGGCATATCTCAACACTATTTATCTTTCAAACGGTTGCTATGGTGTTAAAACTGCTTCCGAGGTGTATTACGGCAAAGAGGTTAAGGATTTGAATGCTGCCGAGTGTGCTGCGATTGCAGCCATAACACAGTATCCAAGCAAATACGATCCGCTTTATGAGCCTGAAAAAAACAGAGAGCGTCAGATTGATATTCTTTACGCAATGAAAAAGAGTGGTTATCTTGACGAAAATCAATATACGGCTGCTAAGAATTATGAAATGATTTTCACAAACAGCAAGAATTATAAAGGCTCTCAAATCGAAGACGATAACAAAGAGAAGGAAACCAATAACATTACAAGCTATTATGTTGACCATGTAATTACTACCGTTCAGGAAGATTTACAAAAGATGGGCTACACAAGCAAAAAGGCTCACGACATGGTATATGGCGGCGGATTAAAGATTTACACTGCCATTGATTTCGATGTTCAGGATTCTCTTGAGGATGTATATGAAAATTATAAGAGAATGCCCGACGAAACAGTTCAGGGTGCAATGTGTATCATGGACTATCACGGCAGGGTAATGGGTATTATCGGCGGAACAGGTAAGAAAAAGGCTGCAATGCTTCTTAACAGAGCGTCACAGTCAAAACGTCCGCCGGGATCATCAATTAAGCCTCTTTCCGTATATGGACCTGCACTTGAAAAGAGCTTACAGGACGATGATACTGAAATTTATTGGTCAACCGTACAAAGTGATAGCCCGTTTATGAAGGTTGAGGGTAAGCCTTGGCCTCATAACCAGGGTGGCGGTTATTCCTCCCGTTATGTAACAATACAGTACGGATTATCAAGATCGTTGAACACTATTGCTGCTCGCACTCTTGACAAAATCGGCGTAGATTATTCTTATGAGTTTGCGACAGAGAATTTCCACCTCTCAACACTTGACAGTATTCGAGATGTTGACTATGCACCGCTTTCTATCGGATCTCTTACTAACGGTGCAACGGTTCTTGAGTTAACGGCTGCCTATGCTTCGTTTGGTAACGGTGGTTATTATTACGAGCCTTATTGCTACTATAAAATAGAGGACAGTCAGGGCAATGTCATTATTGATAAGGATCCTGAGAAGACAAAGTCAACTGCCTTGTCGGAAAATACAAGCTGGGTTATGAATAAGCTTCTCCAAACTGTTATGACAGAAGGCACAGGTACTCCTTATAAGCTTCGCGGCATTCAATGCTTTGGCAAAACCGGTACAACAAACGACGATAAAGACCGTTGGTTTGTCGGCGGTACTCCTAATTTTATCGCTGCAACATGGTACGGATACGATATTCCTAAGGAAGTTTATTACAGTCTTTCATCAAATCCAAGCGGTACAATTTGGAGAACTGTTATGGAAGAGATTTATGAAAAGTATGATGAGAAAAATAAAGAATACGAAGATGAATTTCCTGAATGTGAAGGCGTTGTCAGAAAATCATATTGCTCAAGCTGTGGCAAGCTGTCATCAGGCGGTTCTTACGGATGGTTTGATGTGAACAACCTTCCGGGTTATTGCTCAGGTCACGAAGTTGTTGAAGATGAAAAAGATGACGACAGCAAGGATGACGATAAAAAGGATAAGAATAAAAAAGAAAAGACAACCGGTAGCTCTTCGCAGGAAACAACTGCAGCCGAGCAAACAACACAAGCGCCTGTCACCGACATTACCGAACAGGCACCTGTAATTGATACTCCTGATACTAACGTAGCTGCTCCTGTTGCTTAATTAAATTTTATGAGAATAGGAAAGTCAGATTAACTGATTTTCCTTTCTCTTTATGGTGAGTTTATGAGAATTATGGCGGTTGATTACGGCGATGCTCGTACAGGGATTGCCTTTTGTGATAAAAATGAAATTTTAGCTTCTGCTCATTCTGTAATTAAAGAATCTTATGCTCCGAGGCTTGTTGAAAAATTGGTTACACTGATAAATGATGAAAAGCCGGAAATGGTTGTTATCGGTCTGCCGAGAAATATGGACGGTACTTACGGCTTTAGGGCAGAGGCTTGTAAAGGTCTTGGTGATATGCTAAGCGAAAAAATTGATATACCTGTTCAATATGTGGATGAACGATTAACAACCGTTATTGCACATGGTATATTATCCGACAATAATGTAAGGGGAAGCAAGCGTAAAAGCACCGTTGATGCAGTTTCGGCATGCGTGATTTTGCAAAGCTTTATTGACAAAAGAAAGAATATGTAATCTTTCGTATCACTTTTCAGTATTTATTACTGGTGATATTTTGATATTTAAAATTAAAGAATGCGAGATTGAAATAAGCTTTCTTTTTTTATTGGTTTTATCTGTTGCTTCTCTTTTTGGAAGCAGTGATGTTATCTATATTCTCATATTTTCGATTTTACATGAATTGGGACATTTGATCTGCTTAATTGTATGCGGCGGAAAGCCTTCAAAGCTTACCCTATCATATTACGGCTTTGCTTTGAAGTATGAATCATTATTAGATACTAAGAAAGAGGCTTTAGTCATCTCAGGTGGATGTATGATGAATTTAATATTATATATCTTTCTTAAGGATAAATATAACCTTGTTCTTTTTGCTTTGAATATTCTACCGATTTATCCACTTGACGGCGGCAGAATTGTTATGCTGTATTTTCCTAAAATTTCTAAGCCATTGAGTATATTTATGTTGTGCTTTGCTTCTGTCGCTTCGGTTTATTTACTGATTACTTATAAATCGTTTTCCCTTATACTGATTGTTGCCTATCTTGCAGCTTATTGTGTAAATTATTGAGGTGCTTATGAAAAAAGAAGTTGAAAAAATATTACAGTATGTTCAAAAGCCGGCACGATATATCGGCGGCGAGCTAAATTCCGTAATTAAGGATAAAAGTAAGGTTGATATTAGGTATGCCTTCTGTTTTCCTGATACATACGAAATCGGCATGAGCCATCTTGGAATGAAAATTCTCTATTCTGTTGCAAACAGTAGGGAGGATACATGGTGCGAAAGAGTTTTTGCACCTGATGACGATATGGAGGAGCAGCTTAGAAAAAATGATATTCCACTGTTCGCTCTTGAAAGCGGTGATTATATCAATGAGTTTGATATGATTGGCTTTACCCTTCAATATGAGCTGTGTTATACAAATGTACTAAACATGCTCAATCTTGCTAAGGTTGAGCTTAAATCTGCCGACAGGAAATCATTAACACCTATTGTTTGCTTTGGCGGACCATGCACCTGTAATCCTGAGCCTATTGCAGATTTTGCTGATATAATCTTTTTAGGCGAGGGTGAAGAAAGCACCATTGAGGTTATTGAGCTATTAAAGGATTGCAAGAAGAAAGGCTTGTCAAAGGCTGATTTTTTGTACAGAGCAAAGGATATTACAGGTATTTATGTTCCTTCGTTTTATGAGGACAACTACAACGAAGACGGCACTTTGAAGGAGCTTAAGCCTATAAACAATGCTCCTAAAAAAGTTAAAAAATCAATAATTTCGGATATGAATAAGGTTCACTATCCAAAGGAGTTTGTTGTACCATATATAAATATTGTTCACGACAGAGCTGTTGAGGAAATATTCAGAGGCTGCATAAGAGGATGTAGATTTTGCCAGGCAGGCTTTATTTACAGACCTATAAGAGAAAAGAGTGTAGAGACAATAAATGAGCAGTGCCGTGCATTAATCAAGTCAACGGGATATGATGAAATATCTCTTTGCTCATTATCAACATCCGATCACAGTGATGTTAACAGGATGCTTACAACTCTTATTGATTGGACGGAAAAGGATAAAATAAATCTTTCATTGCCGAGTCTTCGTGTTGACAATTTTTCCGATGAGCTTGTCGAGCAATTGAACAAGGTTCGCAGAAGCGGCCTAACATTTGCACCCGAAGCAGGTACTCAAAGACTTAGAGATGTTATAAATAAGAATGTAACAGAGGATGAGGTTATAAGAACCTGCACAAAGGCGTTTGACAACGGTTGGACATCTGTTAAGCTTTATTTTATGATGGGATTACCGACGGAAACCATGGAGGATATAGAGGGAATTGCAGATCTTGCGATGCAGGTCGTACATGCTTTTTACAAAAATCCAAACAGGCAAAAGGGAACAGGTGTTCAAATATCAGTCTCATGTGCTTCGTTTATCCCGAAGCCGTTTACTCCGTTTCAATGGGAGCCGGAGGACACTATGGAAAGCCTTAAAGAAAAGCAAAAGCATCTGCTTGAATACACACCGTCTAAGAAAATTAAAATCTCTTATCATGAAACTCCGACCTCGTTACTTGAAGGCGTATTAGCGCGTGGAGACAGGCGCTTGAACAAGGTCATACTAAGAGCCTTTGAGCTTGGATGCAGGTTTGATAGCTGGGACGATCATTTTAATTTTGATGCTTGGATGCAGGCGTTTGAGGAAAATGGCATAGATCCGTATTTTTATACTCACAGAAGAAGAGATTTCAGCGAGGTTTTGCCATGGGATCATCTTGATTACGGTGTCAGCAGAAAGTTCCTCGAAAACGAGAACAAAAAAGCACATGAAAACAAAACCACTCCACATTGCAGAATAAAATGTGCCGGCTGCGGAGCAAATATGCTAAACGGAGGTAATTGCGATGCGAGAGGTTAGAATTAGATTTTCAAAGACGGATAGGCTTAAATACATAAGTCACCTTGATATTAACCGTGCAATGTCAAGGGCGTTTAAGCGTGCCGATATTCCTTTGTGGTACACCGAGGGCTTCAACCCTCATCCGTACATGAGCTTTTCACTTCCGCTTTCACTTGGTGTTGAGAGTATGTGCGAAAGTGTTGATATTAGGATTATTGACGATATTGATAATCTTGAAATTAAAAGAAGAATGAATGATGCTTTACCCGATGGGTTAAAGGTTATTGATGTTTATGACAATTTCAGGGATTGCAGCGAAATAGCTTTTTCTGATTATGTGTTTAAATTTCAGTTTGATGATAATGAGTCAGCCTTGGAAAAGATTAAATCTGTTCTTGAATGTGAGCAGATTCTCGCTTTGAAAAAAGCGAAGCAGGGTAGAAGACGCGTATTAAAGGAAACGGATATCAAAACCTTTATTGACAAATATTCAATTTCAATTAGAGGAGATGTCATAGTTCTTAATATTCGCTTGCTTGCCGGCCCTGACAAAAACTTGAATCCGTCATTATTGTTTGATACAATAATAAGGTTGATTGATATGGATTTTGAATGGAAGAGCATTAGTAGAATTTCTTTGCTTGACAGGAATTATAACGAATTTAGATAATTTTGTTATTTTATCATAAGGAGATATGTATGAAAAGGTTGGTTAGTATATTATTAACGGCTGCTATGGTGATACTATCGTTTTGCGGTTGCACAAATGCCGCTGATGAATCAAATACTAATAAAACAACACAGCAACAAATTGCAGATAATAATATTAAAGCTTTTGATGACTTGATGTCTTTTGATGATATGATGAACGACATCAAGGATGTGAATTTATATTTAGTACCGGACTATAAAGGGCTGACCGAAACAGTCGAAAAGGATGATGAGTCTTCAACCGCAGTTAAGAAATATTATGACGGAGATAAGCTTGTTTACACTAAATATGTAGGATACGGAGAGGATTGCTTTGACTATTCCTGCAAATCAGCGTCCGGAAGGGATATTGTTGTTAAATATGTTGACGAAAGCGGCGAAAGATACAGCGTTGATGTAAGCGGCGATGATTATTCTGTTTCTTTTTCAGAGCTTGATAAAAAGTCAAAGCATGGTGCAAAAATGATTTATGCCACTGCTGAGGAAACGGCTGAAAATGATTTTCCGAAATATGCTGTTTATGTATTAGATAACGATAAGCTTTACATAAGTAACGGCTGCTACTACGCTGAAGACGGCTATCATTATTACAGCGCTTATCCGGTTGATAATGATTTTAATATTGAATCAGAAGATATTTTGCGATATGAATGTGTCAAGGACATAAATGTAGATAGTGAATTGATTAAAATTCTTTCGGATTACAGAGTTGCCGATAAAGAGATTGTTTTCGGCAATCATAACTTAAAATTCACAAAAGATGATGACAGCAATAAAAAGTGGTATATTATTGCAGATGTTTATGCAGTGTTTGACAGCAAGTCTAAGGCATTGGAATTTTCGGAAAAGTATGATATTGATGTAAATGTTTCCGATACTGATGATTCATATTGGACAGCGAAGTTTGAAAATGCAGTATTGCCTGTTTCAAA
>CAMGDK010000081.1 GCA_946042285.1 uncultured Clostridia bacterium
AAAAAATTGTAATTATCGGCGCAGGTGCGGCAGGACTATTATGTGCCGCTAAGGCATGCACCGACAGCAACGATGTAACAATAATTGAAAAAATGAACAGACCGGGCAGAAAGCTTATGATTACCGGCAAGGGCAGATGCAATGTAACGAATGCATGCTTTGACATCGACGAGCTTATATCAAATGTACCTACCAATCCGCGCTTTCTATACTCGGCATTCTCAAACTTTATGCCGTATGCAACAATGGCATTATTTGAGGAGCTTGGTGTGCCGCTTAAAATCGAAAGAGGCAACAGAGTTTTTCCGCAAAGCGACAGAGCGAGTGACATTGTCGATGCACTTGTTGACTACGCAAAGGACAAGGGTGCGCGTATCATTCATGATTCTGCGCAGGCATTTGAATTTGAAAACGGCTTAATTAAAGCGGTTGTGCTTGAAGGCGGCGGCAAAATCGAATGTGACAGGGTTGCACTTTGCACAGGTGGTAAAAGCTATCCTCTTACCGGCTCAACGGGCGACGGCTACCGCCTTGCTCAATCGGCAGGTCACACAATTACTCCGATAAAGCCGAGCCTTGTGCCACTTGTTTGCAGTAATAATTTCATAACAAGGCTGCAAGGTCTGTCACTGCGCAACATATCAATAAAGCTGTTCGAGGACGGCAGGGAGATTTTCAGCGATTTCGGCGAAATGCTGTTTACTCATTTCGGTGTGTCAGGTCCCGTGATACTGTCTGCATCAAGCCACATGAGGAAAATTGACAAGTGCAAATACACTATTTCAATCGACTTGAAGCCTGCCCTTGATGAGCAAACACTTGACAAAAGAATACAGCGCGATTTTCAGGAATATACAAATAAAGATTTTATGAATTCTCTGTCAAAATTATTGCCTAACAAGCTAATTCCTGTTATAGTGTCACTAAGTGGAATTGAGCCATCTACAAAGGTAAATCAAATCACAAGAGAGCAAAGATTAAATCTTGTTAAATTGATAAAAAATCTTACGGTTAATGTGACAGGCTTTAGGTCTATTGACGACGCCATAGTTACTTCCGGCGGAGTTAATGTTAAGGAGATAAATCCGAAAACGATGCAATCAAAAATCGTTGAAAATCTCTACTTTGCGGGAGAAATTATTGATGTTGATGCATACACAGGCGGATTTAATCTGCAAATTGCGTTTTCAACTGCAGTGCTATGCGCTGAAAGTATGATTGAAGAATAACTAAGAGAGGTTAATATTATGATAAATGTTGCAATTGACGGACCGGCAGGTGCAGGCAAATCGACAATAGCAAAGGCGGCGGCGAAGGAGCTTGGCTTCATTTATGTTGACACCGGTGCGCTGTATCGTACAATAGCGCTTAACGCGGTAAGAAGCAATGCTATTGACAGCACCGAGGCAATCGTATCGTTGCTTGAAAAAACAGATGTTAAGCTTGGATACGATAACGGCATGCAAAGAGTGTATCTTAACGGCGAGGATGTGTCGGATTTCATACGCACGCCTGAAATTTCAATGGGCGCTTCAAGGGTTTCCGCCATTCCCGAGGTGAGAGCATTTTTGCTTGAGCTTCAAAGAGATATTGCAAGAAATAATAATGTTATTATGGACGGCAGAGATATAGGTACGGTTGTTTTGCCCGATGCTCAATGCAAGATTTTTCTTTTTGCTTCTCCCGAATGCAGAGCCGAAAGAAGATACAAGGAGCTTATTGAAAAAGGCGAAAATGTAAGATACGAGGATGTGCTTGAGGACGTTAATCAGCGCGATTATCAGGATTCACACAGGGAAATTGCACCTCTTAAGCCAACAGAGGAATCAATTATGGCTGACACCTCAAAGCTCAGTTTAGAGGAATCAATTGAGCTTATAATTAACATCATTAAGGAGAATATGTAAGTGAAGGAATTTGACTACTCAACAGTAAAAAGCTACAAGCTTTACAGCTTTGTTAAAAAGGCATTCGGACCCATTTTTAAGGTTGCATACAAATTAGAATTTAAAGGGCTTGAAAATATACCCGACAAAAATACAAAATACATCGTTGCAATCAATCACACATGTGCGTGGGATCCTGTTTTTGTTGCAACACCTAAAAATGTACCACCGCTTCATTTCATGGCAAAGGCTGAGCTTTTCAAAAATCCAATTGTTGCTTGGTTTATGACACACATGCACAGCTTCCCTGTTAAGAGAGGCAAGGGTGACACATCTGCTGTTGAATACGGCGAAAAAATCCTTAACGAAGGTCATGTTATGGCTATCTGCCCCGAGGGCAGAAGAATTAAGGATAAGGACGGTGTACCTCAAAGAGCAAAGGCAGGCGTTGCCGTAATTGCCAAGGCGACAGGTGCAGATGTTCTTCCTGTTGCAATTTGCTGCAACGGTAAAATCAAGGCAGGTAAAAAGGTTACCGTTTCTTACGGTAAAATAATTAAAAACAGCGAGCTTAATTTGGAGGGCGAGGTCGGACCTCACGCTATCAAGGATGCCGCTAATATGGTTATGGACAGAATTACGGAGCTTTGGGAGGCTGAGGTAAAATAATGATTACTCTTGCAAAAACAGCAGGATTTTGCTTTGGAGTTGACAGAGCGGTAAGCCTTGTGTATGAGCTTGTTGAAAAGGGTGAAAGGGTTTGCACTCTCGGTCAAATCATTCATAATAATCAGCTTGTAGCAGACCTCGAGAGCAAGGGTGTAAAAATAATAAATGATGTAACGGAGTGTCCCGACGGATACACTGTTGTTATTCGTACTCACGGCGTTGAAAAGAATGTCATTCAAAAGGCTGACGAGCTCGGTATTCACTATATCAATGCAACCTGCCCCTTCGTTCAAAAAATCCACAGGATAGTTTCCGAGCAGGAAAACGGAACCGTTACCCTTATAGCAGGTGACGAAAATCACCCTGAGGTAATGGGAATAAGGTCCTACTGCAAGGGTGAAAGCTATGTGTTCAAAAACGACACAGAGCTGTTAAATATCCTTGAAAAGCTGAAAAATCACGACGTCAATTCGCTGATTTGCGTATCACAAACTACTTTTTCACTAAAAGAATGGAAAAAATGTGAGAAAATTCTAAAAAAACTATATACAAATTGCAAAATATATAGTACAATATGTAATGCTACTGCTGATAGGCAAGAGGAGGCACAGGCTCTGTCCCAAAGCTCTGATGCCATGATTGTCATTGGCGGTAAGCATTCATCCAATACATGCAAGCTGAGTGATGTTTGCAAGCCGAATGCAGATACTTTTTTGATTGAGACTGCAAGCGAGCTTAAGGACATTGACTTAAGCAAATACAATAGTATTGGTGTAACAGCCGGGGCGTCAACGCCATCGGTTATTATTAAGGAGGTACTAAAAACCATGTCCGAAGAAATTATTGAAAAGGAAGTTGAAGTAGCTGCAACAGCTGCGGAGACAGCAGATACCGCTGAGAAGGCCCCAAAGGCTGCTGTCAAGGCATCTGCTGATGGTGAAGCAACCTTCGAAGAATTGCTTGAAGAATCATTCAGAGAGGACGAAAACAGTAAGGTAGTAACAGGTACAGTTGTGAACATCACTCCTACTGAGGTATTTGTTGATGTTGAAGGCAGGAAGCAAACCGGCGTTATCGCACTTGACGATCTTTCTGCTGAACCAATCAGCAATCCGTCGGAGGTTGTAGCAATCGGGGACAAGCTCAACCTTGTTATCATGAAGACCGATGACAGCGAGGGTGTTCTTAAGCTTTCAAAGAAGCTTGTGGATGCTTTTCAGGGATGGGAAGACATTGTTGCAGCTAAGGAGTCGGATGAGATTCTTGAGGGTGCTGTTACAGCCGTAGTTAAAGGCGGTGTAATCGTTGTTGCTAAAGGCAGCAGAGTGTTTATCCCTGCTTCACAAACAGGCGTACCGAGAAATCAGGAGCTTGATATTCTCAAGGGAGCAACAGTTCGCTTCAAGGTTATTGATGTTAACCCTGCAAGACGCCGCGCAGTTGGCTCAATCAAGGTTGTTGCCAATGAAGAAAAGAAGGCTCAGCAGGAGGCTCTTTGGGCTACTCTTGAAGAGGGTATGAAGATTACAGGTACTGTTAAGTCACTCACAAGCTATGGTGCATTTGTTGACATTGGCGGTATGGATGGTATGATTCATATCAGCGAGCTTTCATGGAACCGCATTAAGCATCCGTCAGAGGTTGTTAATGTAGGTGATGCTGTTGAGGTTACAATCAAGAAGCTTGATGACGAAACAAAGAAGATTTCACTCGGCTTCAAGAAGATTGAGGACAATCCATGGGAGATTCTTAAGAGAGATTATCCTGTCGGCACAGACTGCAAGGCTACAATCGTTGGCATTTCAGCTTTCGGTGCATTTGCAAACATTATTCCGGGTATTGACGGTCTTATCCACATCAGCCAGATTTCATGGGAGAGAGTTAAGACTCCTGCCGATGTGCTTAATGTCGGCGACGAGGTTGATGTTCGCATCGTTGAAATCGACTTTGACAAGAAGAGAGTTTCTCTTTCAATGAAGGAAAGAATCGAGAAGCCTGAAGAGGTTATCGAGGAGCTTGCCGATGCTTCCGAAGAGGTTGCAGAAGAAGCTGTCGAAGAAGCTGTCGAAGAAGCTGTCGAAGAAGCTGCAGATGCTGAATAATTGATAATTTAACTAAAGAGTTGTCTTGAAAAAAGACAACTCTTTTTGTTTTTGTCTTATATGTGGAAATGCTATTGATTTTATTTTACATATATTGTATATTGATGCTTAATTAACACATGTACTATATATGCTAATAAACGCAAGAGGTATTATGAAAAAGAAAGTATCGATTTTTCTATGCTTTGCAATAGTATTATCTATGCTTGCTCCCTGCTATTGCGTATTCAAGGACAGGACTGAACGCAATGACGCTATAAGCTTTTGCAATCAGGTCAACGAGCTAAACAAAGCCGACAACACGTTAAACGAAATTGAATACATTGATGAAGAAGGAAGCACTGTGTATAGTCAATACGAAAACAGGCTTATTGTAAAATCAACAAACGATTTCAAATCCAATGCATCAAAAATAATCAAAGGTCCCGAATATACAATTTTGCAATACGATTCAAAGCAAATGCTAAACAGTGATTATGACAGCTTAAAATCACAAGGCATAGTCGCTCACAAGGACCAAATAATCTGCGCAAGTGATTTCGACCTCTCGCTCAATCGTTTCTTTGACGAAGAGGAGGAAAATGCCGAAGTAAACAACAATCAAGACTCTGCTTACAGCGCATGCGCCGCTCAATACGCAAAAAGCTATTTTGCGCAGAGTGAGTCAAAATTCAACGATGTTACCGTAGGTGTTATCGACACAGGTGTATATTATCCGCATGAGGTATTTAACAACAGATATATCGACAGTAAAATCAATTTCAGCAGTACCGGTGACACCAACAGCACTCTTGACGATAACGGTCACGGAACAGCAGTTGCGAGTATAATTGCAATGTCCACACCCGACAATGTTAAAATCAAAGGATACAAGGCGCTCGACTCAAAGGGCTATGCTACAACATCTGCTATCCTTGCGGTGATTGAATATATCATAAACGAAAAGGACAGACCGGACATAATCAACCTGAGCATCGGCGGATATGAGCTTGCCGATGATGACTCTCAGGCTCTCATTTCCGAGTCGCTTAAAAGGCTATCCGATAAGGGAGTAACAATATGCGCTGCAGCAGGCAACGAGAATGTGCCTGCACAGTATAATTGCATTTCGGGAAGTAGCAGTGTAATTACGGTTGCATCGTGCAGCAGCTCGGGTGAATTCAGCACATTTTCCAATTACGGAGATGCAATAGACATTACTGCCCCGGGCGAGAGTGTAAATTGTGCCGTTAACAACACAAAAAGCGATTATTCAAGCTCAGATAAAAACGGCACATCTTATGCATCTGCTTTTGTATCGGCGGCATGCTCTTATGTGCTGATGCAAAATCCGCATTACAGTTCAAGTGAAATTAAGCAAACAGTGTTAAGCAAAGCAATCGGCGTATCTCCCGACGATGAATATTATTTCGGAAAAGGAGTTCTAAACCTCGCAAACCTTATTGACAAGCCGTCAAAGGTCGATATTCACCCTTCGCTTTTAGGCGGAGAATACGACGGCGAAAGCATAAGTATTTCGTTTGATGTACCGGAAGGTGCCTCTCTGCTTTTTTCCAAGGGTGCAGTTACTCCCGCTTACGAGGTATATAATGAGCCGATTACCATTGACGAAAACACCACACTTACTTATGCATTGATAAAGGACGGAGAATATATCAGCGATATATGCTCACAAAGTTATATACTAAACTACACGGCAAATGCTGACGACATTGTAACGGTGGTTGATGTTATATCTCAAATTAAGGCGCCTGACAAAAAAATCAACCTAATCATTCCCGATGATTTATCAAAAATTTCACTCACGACTGTCGCTGCCTCAGCATTCAAAGGCAAAAGCTACAACAAGGTTATCCTGCCCGACAGTGTTTCACTGCTTGGTACAGAGTCGTTTGCAGAGTCACAGATCACCGAAATAGTTGCAAGAGGCGTTGAATCGTTTTCGGGAATCAAGGTTTTCTATAACTGCAAAAATTTGAAATCCACATGTATGCCAAATCTTGAAAGAGTATCCGATAGTGCTTTTGAGGGATGTGTAAGACTTAATTATATAGATTTCGGCGACAATATTAAAAAATTTGAATCAAAGCTATTTGCAGGCACAGGCATCATCAACGCAAGCTTCCCCAACGCACAAAGCACCACCGTAAACACCTCATCTATATTTGCAGGCTCAAGAATATTTACCTGCAATATTCC
>CAMGDK010000082.1 GCA_946042285.1 uncultured Clostridia bacterium
AAATTATTGACAACGATGTCTATGATTATATACATACAAATACTCCGGCAGCAGGTGTATATACACGATTAGCCTCACAAAAAGCAAGAAAAAAAGGTACCTGTGTAATTTATACCGCCCACGGATTTCATTTTTACAATGGAGCGCCAAAGAAAAATTGGTTGATTTATTATCCTATCGAAAAGTTTTGCGCGAGATTTACCGATAAGTTAATCACCATTACAGAAGAAGATTATGATCTTGCATCAAAGAAATTCAAAACAGATGTTTATCATATTCACGGAGTAGGTGCTAACAGCAGTAAGTTTTATGTTTTTAGTGAAGAAGAAAAGAAAACTATTAGAGAAGAACTTGGTATTCCTGAAGATACTAAAGTAATAGTTAATGTGGGTGAGCTTCTTCCTAATAAGAATCAAAGAACAGCAATTTTAGCAATGAAAAAGGTTGTTGAGAAATATCCCACAGCAAAGCTATATATTGCCGGTAACGGTCCTGAGCTTGATAATCTAACAAATCTTGTTAAGGAAATTGGCTTGGGGAGCAATGTGGAATTTTTGGGATATACCCTTGAGCTCAATAAGTATAACAATATTGCAGATTGTTCTGTGGCTTGTAGTTTTAGAGAAGGCTTACCACTTAATGTTATGGAAGCAATGCTTTGTGAAAATGCAGTTGTTGCTTCAAATAACAGGGGACATAGAGAGTTAGTAGAAGATGGTGTAACAGGCTTCATTGTTGAGCCGACAAATGTTGATGCCTTTGCTGATAGAATTATCAAAGTACTTGACAATCCGTCAATCTATTCAAAACCTGCACTTGAAAAAGCCCAATTGTTCACCGATAAGAATGTATATAAAGAGCTTGAAAATGTTTATTTTGGCAAATAGGAGAAAGATATGCCGTTGGTATCCGTTATCATGGGAATATATAATTGTGCAGATACGCTTGAGGAAGCTGTTGACTGCATAATCAATCAATCCTTTAAGGATTGGGAGCTTATTATGTGTGATGATTGTTCGTCTGACAACACATACGAGGTTGCACTGAAAATAGCTGAAAATGATTCTCGTATCAAGATTTTAAAAAATGAAAAAAATCTTACCTTAGCGCCAACTCTAAATAAATGTGCTTCTGTTGCGAAAGGCAAATATTTGGCACGCATGGACGGTGATGATATTTGTGCTTTAGACAGATTTCAAAAAGAGATAGACGTTTTGGAATGTCATCCCGAATATGCAGTTGTTAGCTGTCAGATGAACCTGTTTGATGACAACGGCGTTTACAGAGTTATTTCTCATCCGGATATGCCAACATCGGCGGATTTGATAAAGCGTTCTCAATTCTGTCATGCGGGCTGTATGATGAGAAAAGATGTTTTCGATAGCATTTTCGGATACAACGAGTCTGCAGATTATAAGAGAGTTGAGGACTATGACTTGTGGGCTCGTGTGTACAAAGCAGGTTATGTTGGTTTTAATATTCAAGAGCCTTTGTATTCTATGCGAGATGACAGAAGTGCTGTTTCTCGCAGAACTTTTGAAAACAGAAAAAACGAAATTAGGGTTAAAATGAACATTATTAAGTGGTTCAAGCTGCCGATTTGTAGCTATATTCATGTTTTGATTCCTTTAACTAAAGTCCTAATTCCGGGATTTGTATATAAGATTTTGCACAAAATCAAATGATTTAGGAGTAGTGTATGACAGTATATTGGTTGGCATTTGCATATACATCAATAGTGTCTTTATTCGGAACCTTTGTATATAATCAAAAAAAGCGAAAATCGCTTTATGATATTAGTCTTGGAGATAACAAAAGTATTGGATTATTTTTTGCAATACTCACTTTTGCTTTTTTGATTATTGTTATTGGCTGTCGTTCTGAATTTAACGATACCTACTATTATAGAGATGTGTTTAAAAATTATATAACAGGCAATTTATCTCAAATAAAAACGATTTGGGTAAGCGACTCAAAGAGTAAATTTTTTTTGATAATACAGTGCTTGTTCAAACACTACATTTCAAAGGATTACAACGCATGGTTCTTTGCTTTGGCAATTTTTCAAATGGGTGCAGTAATTAAACTGTATTACAAATACTCGGTTGATTACTTTTTAACATCATTTTTGTATGTGGCGAGCACATCTTTTGTATGGTTGATGGGTGGAACAAGACAGTTTTTTGCAGTAAGTATAGTGCTATACGGAATAGATTATCTTGTTGACAGAAAAGCCGTTAAGTTCCTTGCGTTAGTTTTAATCGCAGCTTTGTTTCATGTTTCTGCAATTGTGTGGATTCCGATATATTTTATATGCACGGGTAAGCCTTGGAGTTGGAAAATTATTGCTTTCATTGTCGGAATGGTGCTGATTATTTTTTCAATGGATAATTTCACTGACTTGCTTGATGAAGTTTTAGAAGATACGAGCTATTCCGGAATGACATCAAATTTTGATAGCTCAAACGGCGTTAATGCTATGAGGGTTCTTGTTACATGCGTCCCTTGGGGTTTAGCCTTATTGTGCAAAAAGCAAATAGAGGATGAAAACAATGTTTTTTTAAATATTTGTGTTAATTTGTCGGTTGTATCTTCTGCAATATATTTTGTTGGTATGTTCACAAGTGGTATTATTGTCGGTCGTATTCCTATGTATTTTATGTTAACAAATTATTTGCTTATTCCATGGATATTGAATAAGTACTTTTCTCAATCAATGAAATTTATAATGAAAACAGCTTGTATAGTAATGTACTTTTTGTATTTTTACTACGATATGGTGATTAAGGGCACCGGTCACTATGGAAGTGAGCTGTTGGGTATTGCGTATGTATAAAGAATTAATTAGCATAATTGTACCTGTGTACAATGTTGAAAAATACTTAAACAAGTGTTTAGACTCGCTTGTCAATCAAACATATAAGAACATTGAAATCATTGTTGTTGATGACGGCTCAACAGACAGTAGCGGAAAAATTGCCGATGATTATTCAAATAAGTATGAAAATGTTAAAGTTATTCATACAGTAAATTGCGGATTAAGTGCCGCAAGAAATATAGGCTTAGATAATGCGTTAGGAGAATTTATTGCCTTTGTTGACAGTGATGATTGGGTTGATTCAAACACATATGAAGCTGTATATCAAATGATTTCTTCAAACAATTATGATTTGTCGGCTTTTGCAATGCTTTTGGAGTATGACACTGAGACAGAGCAACATATCAGCGAGCATGACGCAAATATCAGCAATCAAAAAGAGTTGTTTCGGTTGATATTAGATACCGATTATGTGTGTGGCTTTGCCTGTAATAAACTGTTTAAGGCATCACTTATCGGCGATTTAAGATTTGACGAATCATTATTATCCTGCGAGGACATAGATTTTTGCTCAAAATATGCAATGAATTGCAAAAATGCTATATATACTACTGCACAATTCTATCATTACAGGCAACGTAATGATTCTATGACAGGTGAATATAAGTATAGCGTTCGTAAGCTTTCTGTTTTAACTGCTTATGAAAATATTATGCCGATATATAAAGAGTATGATCCCGAAGATTACTATAAGCTTGAAAGAAACTACCTAAAGATTGCTCTTAACATTAAAGGCAGAATGATTCTGTCAGGCGTTAAAGATGATGAAGTTGCGCAAAGATTAGAAAAAATCATAAAAGAATATTACCCGAGGGTGATAATGAATTCAAATATTTCAGCAAAAGCAAAAATCAACATTGCTTTAACAAGGATTTTTCCGGGAGTTATGTTGAGGGCAAAGCAATTTGTTTTGAAGAAAAGAAGGGGATTAAATGACTAAAATCGGTACGGTTACATTTCACGGTGCACAAAACTTCGGCTCCGTACTTCAAGCGTATGCTTTGCAGGAATTTATTAAAGGTCTGTATGACAAATTCGGAAAAGAGTGTGACTATCGAGTAATCAATTACAGAACAGAGTATCAAAAATCCTTTTACTCAATATACAAGTCCGTAAAGAATCCTAAAAATATTATTAAGAATGCAGTTGCTTACAGACATAGCACTGCTTTGAAAATCAAAAATCAAAAATTTGAAGATTTCTTAACTAACTATATAAATTTAACTGATGAGGCTTCAAAAGCCAATGAATTAGAAAAATTTGGTTCTGATTTTGATTACTACATAAGCGGAAGTGATCAAATCTGGAATGTAAGAGCATTGGATTTTGAAGACGCGTATTATCTCAATTTTGTAGAAAACGGTAAGAAAATATCCTATGCTGTCAGTATGGGTCCGCTCGATATAGATTGGAATAAATACGGAAAAGAAAAATATAAAGCGCTGATAGATGATTATGATTGTATTTCCGTTCGTGAAATCGGTACTGCCGATAAAGTTGAAGAGCTAACAGGAAAAGCACCGCAAATAAATGTTGATCCGACCTTTCTGTTGACTAAGGCGCAGTGGAAAAATATCGAATCGGATGCCAACTATAACGAAGGTAAGTATATACTGTTGTATTGTCTTGAACCATCTGTCGAGCAGCTGTCAATGGCGAAATCAATATCAAAAAAACTTGGTTTACCAATTCTTGTTACAAGGTATAATAATAAAAATGACATGATAAACGGATTTGTAAAGAAATATGATTCAGGTCCGTTGGATTTCTTATCATATATCGATAATGCTGCTCTTGTTCTGTCTTCTTCATTTCACGGTACCGCTTTTTCAATGATATATAATAAGCCGTTTTATGTGTTCAACGGTATGAAGGATAGCCGTATTTCTTCAATTCTTAAAATCGCCGGCATAGAGGATCGTTCTATTGAAAGAATGGAGGATATAGATAGAGTAAGCTTAGAAAAAATTGATTTTTCAGCTGTTAATAAAATTATTGATGATGAAAGAGAAATAAGTAAAAATTATTTAAAAAATGCACTTGAAATATAGCGAGAGTAAAAATATGATTAGTGTTATTGTTCCTGTTTATAATGTTGAAAAATATCTTGATAAATGTATTGAAAGCATAGTTAATCAAACATATAAAGATTTAGAGATTATTTTAGTTGATGATGGTTCTACGGATTCAAGTCCGAAAATATGTGATGAATTTGCAGATAAGGACGAACGAATAAAAGTTATTCATAAGCAAAACGGTGGAGTGTCATCGGCAAGAAACATAGGACTGGAACATGCTAAAGGAGATTTTATCGGTTTTGTAGATAGTGACGATTACATAGATTCAAATATGTATGAGCTTTTGCTAAATGATTTAATTGTTAACAACAGCGACATTTCTGTTTGCTCTGCTTTTTTAGTGGATAACAACAACGAAACTAAACCTGATAATATTGTTAAAACTCAGGTCCTCAACAAGGAAGAAGCTGTAAAATTTTTATCATATAAAATGAATAATTCTCTTTGGAATAAACTATTTCGAAAAGATTTTTTTGAAAGTTGCCGTTTCGAAGAGGGACATACCCATGGCGAAGATCATCTGATATTGCTTCACATTCTGAAAAATGTTCAAAAAGTATCATTTGTTGAAGATTCGCTATACTACTATGTTCAGCATAGTGATTCAACAACCGGAGCAAAATTCAATAGAAGGTCTTTCGATCAGGTTTATATGAAAGACGCTTTGTATGATTATGTAAAAGAGAACTTTCCTTATGTTAGTGATTATTATAGAAAATTGTGCTTTACCGCAAGGGTAAATATGTGCAGAAAAATTATTATTTCAAATTCAGAAGAGGAGTTTGCACAAGAGTTTAACGAATATAAAGAATATATGAAAAAAGAATTTAGCATAGTAAAATCAACTTTGTCAAAAAAAGAAACACTTGAATACAATTTGATTTGTCATTTTAAACTATTTTATAAATTCATTTTTGGAAGAATTCTTAAGAAATAGGAGCTTTTATGAGTGATTTAATAAGTGTTATTATCCCTGTATATAATGTTGAAGATTATCTTGACAGATGCATTACTTCTGTAATAAATCAGACCTACAATAATTTAGAGATTATTTTAGTGGATGACGGTTCTACGGATTCTTCGGGTAAAAAATGTGATGATTATGCTATCAAGGATAAAAGAATTAAGGTGTTGCACAAGGAAAACGGCGGAGTTTCATCTGCACGAAACGCAGGGATAGATATTGCCACCGGTGAATATATAGGTTTTGTTGATAGTGATGATGTTTTAGAATTAAATATGTACGAGTTGTTGATAAACAATGCTTTAAAGTACGGTACCAAATTATCATGTTGTCAAATACAAACTAAAAATATTGATGGCTCAGTGACCGAAATAGATAAAACTAAGTCAAAGTTGTTTAGTAAATTAGAAATTGTTAACGGATTTTTCTTTAACGATTTTATAAAAAATTTTATTGTTTCTCCTTGCAATAAAATTATTTCAAAAAACACATTGACCGATAACAATATCAGATTTAAAAAATATTCGTTTGCCGAGGATTTCTTATTCATTTTTGAGGTTTTAACCAAGGTTGAAAATGTATATTACGATTCAACAGTCGGCTTTCATTACTTACATAGAGAAAATTCGGCTATGACATCGAAATTTTCGTATAAAAGATTTGATTATGTTAATGCCGTTACTGAAATTGAAAATATTTGTAAGAATACATATAGTGATGATATAGCGAAAAAGGCTCACAATTGGGTGTTTTACCACACATTAGTAAATTATCGTGCAATGCTTATCAGCTGTCTCTTATACACATCTGACGCTGCCGACGAAG
>CAMGDK010000083.1 GCA_946042285.1 uncultured Clostridia bacterium
CAAAATCGGTTTCGTTGTAGTCGTCAAGATTGAATATATCCATTAGTCTTGGAAATTCATCAATTTCCGCATAAGAAACATGCAGCTCTTTTTTAGATGATGTAGCCATAACATCGCCTTTAGTAAAATGCTCGTTTAGCATATATTTATCATCGGATAATACTGACGAAAAACCAACGGCACAAAAAAACTCGTTTAATTCTTCACTGTCGAAATTATCTTCGTGAGACAATGTATAATCGCTGTCAAGGCATGAAATTATTGATGATATGTTATCACTTTCGTCATATTGAGCAAAAAACCTTGCAAAATCATAGGTCGTACCGTAAGCCTTAATCAAGGACATAATACGAATTGAAAAAATATCTGTTAATTTATATTTCTCAAATTCTTCGATTTTTTCTATTCTCTTAATCATATAATTTAGGTAATAGCTTTGTTATAAGATTTCGTGTTTCTTGAATATCACTGATTTTAACCATACTCGAGGCTGAATGAATATATCTGCATGGAAGCGATATTGCAAGAACGCACGATCCTTTTCCGCTGGTTTGAATTGCACCCGCATCATTACCGCCGGCAATTGCAGTTTTTGTTTGAGATTTAATTCCGTTTTCTTTTGCGGTTTGAATTGCAAGGTTGTATAATTCTCTGTCATATACGGTTCTTCCGTCCATAAATGAAATGACAGGTCCGTTACCGAGAACACAAACCCTGTCTCCACCGCTCACACCGCATAAATCAGCAGCAGTCGTTGACTCAAGAATAACAGAAATATCCGGTTGAACGGCAAAGGAAGTGCATTTAGCACCTCTTAATCCAACCTCTTCCTGCACATTGAAGCAAAAATATGTGTCATATTCTAATTCGGAACGAATAAGCTCTATTAAAAGCATGCAGCCTATTCTGTCATCAAGTGCTTTGGCTTTGATAAACCCATCACCAAGCTCGTAACAGTCACTTTCAAAATATGCATAATCTCCAAGTGAAACATACTTTTCAGCATCTTCCTTTGAGGTGGCACCTATGTCGATATATAAACTCTTAAAATCCGGAGCTTCTTCCTTTTGTGATGAGCTGAGTAAGTGAACAGGAGCAAGACCTATTACGCCTTTAACATCATTTATGCGAACTATTCTATCTGCAACTACTCGCGGATCAATACCGCCGACCGGACTGAATTTTAAGTATCCTTCATCATCAATATCGGTAATAATAAAGCCTACCTCATCCATGTGAGCGCAAAGCATAACCTTTTTATTTGGAGCTTTTTTACCTTTCTTAAAAGCAATAATTGAACCGAGTGCATCTGTTTCATAAGAACAATAGTTTTTAATTTTATCAATTATATATTCTCTTACAGGCTTTTCATCGCCCGATGTACCATTTAGTAAGCATAATTCCTTAAGCATCAAATTCACCTATTCTTTCTTTAACATAGCAGCAAATTAACCTTGAAACATTTTGTATATCGTTTATATCGACAATTTCAACAGGCTGATGCATGTATTTTTCAGGTATTGAAATTAAAGCTGTTTTAATTCCCGATTGAGAAACGGCTATCACATCGGCATTGGTGCCGGTTGAACCGGACATAATTTCTTTTTGATAAGGAATGTCAAATTTTTCTGCTGCTTTGACGAGAAGCTTAGACATTTGATTATCAATTGTTGGCGAAAAACCTATCATCGGTCCTTTTGAAAGGTATCCGCAATCGGATTTGTTGCAATTAGGAGTATAAGCGAATGACACATCTACTACAATAGCTTCATCAACATCTTTGTCATAAGGTCCTATTTTTGCACCTCTCGTTCCAAGCTCCTCTTGAGAAGATAGCATGACAGTCACCTTGCAAGGAAGCTTTTTTAACTCATCTAAGCACAGCAGCAAAGCGCAAACACCTGCCCTGTTATCAAGCGAAGAAGCAGAAATCCTGTTATTTAAAAGCTCGCTATAATTCTTTTTAAATGTGATACTATCACCAAGAGAAACAATTTTCTCAAGATCGTCCTTGTTATATCCCGTGTCTATCGAAATGTCTTTAATTTCGGGAACCTTTTTTTCATCATCGGCTGCTTGAAGATGCGGAGGCAGTGTTGAAATCACTCCTTTAATCTCCTGTTTACCCCAAATTGACACCTCACAGCCAAGCAACATTCTCCTATCGACGCCGCCGCACTTATCAGCTTTTATGAAGCCGTCATCAGTTATAGATGTTACGATTAAACCGATTTCATCAAGGTGTGCATCAAGTAAAAAATGATAGCCTTCACCGAATGTACAAAACAGATTGTTCATTGAATCTGTATATACATCGCCATAGGTGGAAAGTATTTCTTTAAGGTAAGAAAAAGCGTCTCCTTCGCTACCGGAAACACATGCTAATGAGGTTAAATCCTTTAATAGCTCTTTACAATTTTTCATTATTCACCAAACCCGTTAACTAATTCTTTAAATCTTCTGCCTCTATACTCAAATGTCTTAAACTGATCAAATGCAGGACATGCAGGGCAAAGAGAAACAATATCGCCGTCAGTAGATTTTTCGAGAGCAATATTCGTTGCTTCTTCAAGCGTTTTTACCCGTATTATTTCTATGCCTGATGATAAACAGTCCTTATTTGCCGTAACGGCATCATATATTTTATCGGCAGTATCTCCGTTAAGAATAAGAATTTTAACATATTTTAATATGTCCGGCACCATTTCCGACATATCATTACCCTTATCGGAGCCACCCATAATTACATTGATTTTTCTGCCAAATGCTCTTAATCCGCTTATTACTCTTGACGGTGATGTTGCGATAGAGTCGTTATAGTATTTTACGCCGTTGTATTCTCTAATGAACTCGATTCTGTGTTCAACTCCGCCAAAGCTTCTTGCTACCGATACTATGTTATCAATATCAACCATGCCCCATATTGCACTAATGGCAGTACAGTAATTCTCAATGTTATGGTCACCCGGAATAACAATGTCATCCTTGTTCATAACAAATGTTTCTTTGTTATTTGAGTCATTGAAAATGATTTCACCTTTTTCATTCATGTAGCAACCATTGCAAACCTTATGTTTAATAGAAAATTGATAAAGTTTACCTCTGACATCATATCTCATGTCATGATAAACTCTGTTACCAATAGAATAATCACAGTCTGCATTTAAAACAGTTTTACAATTTGAATTTTGGTAAATCAGAATGTTTCTTTTGGCGTCAACATATTCATCAAGACTTATGTGGTGATCCTGATGCGTGCATTCAATATTTGTAATAACAGCAATGTCAGGTGAATTTACAAGGTTTCCCATTGTAAGAAGCTGGAAGGAAGACAGCTCTACAACGGCAATATCATTTTCTGTAATTGTTTCAAGCTCCGGCATCAAGGCTTTACCTATATTTCCGCCCAAATAGACCTTGTAGCCTTGCTTTTTAAGCATTTCGGAAATAAGTGTTGTGGTAGTGGTTTTACCGTTTGAGCCGGTTACAGCGATAATCTTTGACGGACATAATTTGAAGAATACCTCCATCTCAGTTGTAACCGTTTGACCTCTTTCAATACACTCACCTATCCATTTATTTTGAAAAGGAAGAATACCGTGAGAACGGAAAACTAAATCCATTTCCGGTAAAATATCAAGATAGCTATCACCAAGAGAAAAATTAACTCCAAGCTGTTCAAGCCTATTGCATATATCGTTACCTATGTAATCCTTATCTCTTCTGTCACAGGCATACACTTCAACACCGTATTTAGCAAGAAATTCTGCACACGGTACATTAGCAACACCCATTCCGACAAAGGCAACCTTTTTACCCTTAAGATTATCAAAATATTTCTTTGCGTTATTGTTCATATCTGCTCCTTAATGAATATAGAAATTGTCACTTTTAATTTCTTTTAATGTCAGTTTATCAAGACGATTTTTCAGCTCGTACTGATAAGGTAGCTTATCAGTGACTATGTACCTATCTTTTATAGGAATATTGCAATTCATAACATAATTTGCAATCATTTTTTTGCATTTTGTGTCCTTGTATCCGTTAAAATATACTCTGCCGGTATCTTTTTCAAGAATAGCTAAAGCAATTTTAAGCTGATTTTTTCTGCCTATCGGCGTAATCATTTTACCAAGAGCGACTGCATTTTCTTCGGCTTTGTCAGTAATGAAGCAAACAACAGCATCACCTTTTCTTTTTAAGCTTTTTACAGTTATATCGTTTATTGCTTCATCAAGATATGCGGTTATATCATTTGCATCTAATGAATCTATTGATGCTATATAAAAATATTCGCTTCTTTTAAATCCTCTTACATCAAATGTAAAGTCGGTACATTCGACATTAGTATTGACGGAAAAACCGCAGTCTTGTAAATCCTGAGTGATTTGATCAATATAGCTTATTCCGGAGCTTTCGTCCCTTGATGTTAAATAGTATCCTGCATCATTTATTTCATCCTCTGCGCATGATAAAATATAATCACATTTTCCGTATTTGGAGTAGTAGAAAAATATGACGATTAAGCATATCACAACACTTATATCGCAAAAATAGTTAATTCCAAGCGACAAAGCTTCATTGTAGGCTTTAACATACGGCTGCGCACCAATAAAAATTATTAAAAATGAAGCAGTAAAAATGATTAAGGACTTCATTATTTTGTATAATGTCTTTTGTTTCTTTCTGATTTCAGTCATTTTATCATACCCATAAATTCATCTTCGGAAATAATTTGAATACCGAGAGCTTTTGCTTTATCAAGCTTTGAGCCTGCCTCTTCACCGGCTAAAACAAATGTTGTTTTTTTGGAAACGGATGATGATGTTTTTCCGCCGAATGATTCAATGATAGCTCCGGCTTCATTACGCTTTAAGGTTGGTAAAGTTCCCGTTAACACAAAAGTCATACCTTCAAACCTATTGTCGTTGACTACTGCTTTAGATTCCGTGTTAACATTGAATTCCTTTAGCTTTTCAACAAGCTCTCTTGCAGAATCGGTTGAAAAGTAATCAACTACACTTTGTGCCATGATTTCGCCAAAGCCCTCAATTTGAAGAATACTATCAACAGAGGCTGTCATAATTGCATCAATGTTTTTAAAATGATCGGACAAAAGCTTAGCTGCTTTAGCACCGATATGACGAATACCTAATGCAAAAATAAGCTTTGACAGGTCGTTATCTTTACATTTTTCAACAGATTTAATTATGTTGTTGGCACTTGTTTGCTTAAAGCCTTCAAGCTGACAGATTTTGTTTGGATCAAGTGTAAAAATATCGTATGTTTTAGTAATCATACCGCAGTTAACAAATGTTTCTATAATTGTAGGACCGAGGCCGTCAATGTCCATTGCTTCTCTTGAACAAAAATGTATAAGATTTCTAAGAAGCTGTGCAGGACATTCAGGATTTATACACCTGATAGCCGCTTCATCCTCATCTCTGTAAACAGGCTCAGAGCAAGATGGACAATGCTTTGGAAATTCATAAATACTGTTGCTGTTATGCTCATTAACACATAATACCTCGGGAATAATGTCACCTGCTTTTCTGACTGTAACAATATCACCGATTGCAATACCCTTATCCCTAATGAAATCCTGATTGTGAAGAGTAGCCCTGCTGACAGTTGTACCGGCTAAATGAACACTTTCCAATACTGCAGTAGGTGTCAAAACACCTGTTCTGCCAACAGTAATTTCAATGTCAATAAGCTTCGTTTGCTTTTCTTCAGGCGGATATTTAAACGCTATTGCCCATTTAGGATATTTTGCTGTTGATCCCATCATTATTCGTTGATTAAAATCGTCAACCTTTATTACGGCTCCGTCTATATCAAACTCGAGATTACCTCTCTCCTCGCCTATTTTATTTATTTCATCAATAGCATCGTCAATTGATGAAACCTGCGTGTAAAAAGGGACAGTGTTGAAGCCGAGTGTTTTTAGGTAATCAAGCGATTCCTTATGAGAATGAAGCTCTTTACCTTCAATTTGCTGAATGTTAAAAACAAAAATATCTAAGCCTCTGTTGGATGTTATATTGCTGTCCTTTTGTCTCAATGAACCGGCAGCAGCGTTACGCGGATTCTTAAAAGGCTTTTCATCGTTTAAAATTTGCCTGTCAACAACCTTTTCAAAGCTGCGCTTAGGCATATAAACCTCTCCCCTCACCTCGATGTAAGGGATTGATTCATTTAGCTTAAGAGGAACATTGTGAATTACACGAAGATTTGCACTTACATCCTCACCAATGTCACCGTTGCCGCGTGTCGAGCCTCTGTAAAACAAGCCATCACGATATTCAAGACTGACCGACAATCCGTCAATTTTAGGCTCAACAACATATTTAGCACCATTAACATTACTTGAAACGCGCTTATCAAAATCGACTAACTCTTCTTTGCTGAATGCGTCCTGTAAGCTTTCCATTCTCACAGCATGTTCAACGGGCTCAAATGTATTATCTGCTTTACCGCCAACCCTCTTTGTTGGTGAATCTGCCGAATCATATTGAGGATAAAGCAATTCTAAATTTTTAAGCTCTCTCATCATCATGTCATACTCATAATCCTCGATTTCGGGAGAATCATCGTTATAGTATCTTTCGGAATGATAGTTAAGCTGTTGTCTTAATTTTTCAATTTTTGTTTTAATTTCATCCATTATAATCCTGTCTCTTATACACATCTGACGCTGCCGACGAAG
>CAMGDK010000084.1 GCA_946042285.1 uncultured Clostridia bacterium
CATTTATATAATGTGTAGCATATTGATTTTTGGAATTGGCTATGATATAATTATCGTATGTAGGTATGACTGTCTCTGTTTATAATGGGAGTATTATGAAAGCAAGGCTTAGACTAAAAGAAAATTACTGTTACCTGTTATCTCCGTTTATTGCAGCGCTGGTTCTTTTAATCGCATTTGTAATCGGCAGTATTTTCCCGTTTGGCGACAACACTGTTATTTACTACGACATGGCTCAGCGCTTTGTGCCTAACTTTTATCACATTTGGGACGCTATGCACGACGGCGATGTTGCGCTTTGGTTCAACTGGTATTCCGGCTTGGGAGTTAACGACACGGCAGACGCCTCATTCTCGCTGTTTTGGGCTGTGCTTGCAGTGATACCGAGAAGGCTTATCGGCAAGGCGATGTCGCTTTATGTTGTGATGTTCTTTTCGCTTTCTGCATTTACATCAAGCCTGTTTTTGAGAAAAATTGAGAAAACAAGTCAATTCATCACAACCGTGCTTTCGCTGTGCTACGCCTTTTGCGGATACTCGGTTATGTATTACACTAACACATGGCAGGACTCTGTCGTGCTGTTTCCGCTTCTAATGCTCAGCATGCTTGAGCTTTTCAACAACGGCAAAAGGCTACCGTATATCCTACTTGTTTTTTTGAACATAATGTGCAGCTACTATGTGTTTGTGCTGTCGTTGATTTTCGTTTTCTTTTCCGGATACGCTTATTTGGCTCTCGTATGCGAAAATTGTAAAAAAAAGAGGGCGGCGCTCGATTTGGGCGCTTCAACGGTGTGCGGAATTTTACTTTCCGCCTTTGCGCTTGTGCCGAAGCTTGCTCAAACGCTTCAAAGCGGAAGATTTACCGAAAAGTCAGGCTTTGACTTTTCTTCAGTCATCAGGCAGTATGTTGATATTGCCGGCACCGCACATTGCAAATATCCGGAAAAGGTGACAATGCTGTTTTTAACGGCGTTACCGATTGCATTGATTATTCTCGGCTTGTTCGGCAAAAAGTCAGGCAAAAAAGAGAATTGCTTTTATCTGTTTAACATCGCGCTCATGGTTGTTCCGATTGTGTGCGAGGGTACAAACCTTTTGATGCACCTCGGCGACTACAAGTATTTTCCGATGCGCGCCGGCTTCGCTCTCAGCTTTGCAGTGATTTGGGCGGGCGGACATTACAGTAAATTCATCAAATCTGCAAATACTACCGATAGCGGCACTCTTAAGAGCAAGCCTGCTGCTTTTGTAAGCACGCTTATCTGCGTCGGTATCTTTGCTGTTGCATATATTTTAATAAAATTAACGAACTCAAGACTTGACGGCGAGTTTTCGGTTGCGTGGTCAATTCCGTTGCTCGTTGCAGTCTATGCGTTGATAATCGGGCTTTCGGGCAGGCGGTATGATTACAGGGCGGTAATCGGCGGTGTAATCGCAGAGACGCTTGCAGTGTCAATGCTTTTTGTGCCGTATTGGCAGACAAGCCATAATGTTAAGGAGCAGTCGCCCGCATACATTCAAAGCTCACAGTCAATCAGCAAAAAGCTGTCCGTCGGCGAGTCAAAAACACAAAGAGTTAAGACGATCGGCACAACGCTCAACTGCAATTACGGCACAATAATGAAAAGAGCGACCGTATCCGATTGGACTCACCTAATCCCGCCGAGCGTTAACGACGGCTTGTCTGCATTAGGCTACAGCGGTGATTTTACAAGGCTGCATGACAGCGGCGGCACTGCTTTTACCGATGCGCTTTTAGGTGTGACAAATGTTTTGTCCGTAAAGGACGAAAGCCCCGCTCTTTATGAAGAGCTTGAAAGCAAGGGCGGGTACAAATACTACAAATGCAAATACACTATCCCCTACGGAATAGTTGTTGATAAATCAATTCTCAATATTGATGTTAACGGCAGTGATTGGAAGGAGCTTAACAACGAGCTTTACACCTGCTTAACCGGCGACACCTCCCCTATCGTTACAGACAGCGGACTCAGGCTTATCGAGCAGGACGACAGTATTGAGAGATACAGCTTCGTTGCAAAGAAGGACACTGTTGCTTACTTTAATCTCAAGGGAGCGTCAAAGGTTATTATTGAGGTGAACGGCAAGAAGCTTACCGTGCCGTCTATCGATCAAGAGAAAAACAAGAAATATCCCGGCAGATTTAACAGGACATTGATATGCCTTGGTGAATTTGAGGAAAACGAACAGGTTGAAATCAAGCTTTATCTTAAAAACGGTAAATTTGAGGACAAGGCAGATTTCAGACAGAACGACTTTGGCAGTAATGATAACAGAAATCAAAATTACTTTGTCGAGGTTGCGTTACTTGATTTAGGCAAGCTCAAGGCAGCTTGTGATAAATACAGCGAGGAGAATAATACTGTTGCCGAAAATTATTCACTTTGCACCACTGCTTCATCGAGCGGTGAGGGCAATGTGCTTTTACTTGCGCTTCAGTACAACGGCTGCTGGAGTGCAACAATCAACGGCAGGGACTCGGGCGTTGAAGGCGTTATGGGATTTCTCAGCGCCGTTCGGCTTGACGACGGTCAAAACGACATAAGCATGAGGTTTACTCCTATCGGATTTAGGACAGGCTTGGTCGTTTCGGCACTCGGCATAATTCTTTTTGCATTGCTTGCCTTGACAAAAAGGTGCAACGGTAAATTCGTCGGCGCACTGTCAAGGGGAGTGTACCTAATTTACGGTTTATCATTCTTTTTCGGATTAGCGGTTATATACGCTGTTCCTATTGGAATGAAAATTATCAGCTTGATGAATCTATCGATTTGAATTAAATCAAGCATAAAATATTTTACCCTTTGGGAAAGGAGCTTTTATGATTCAGTTTAACATTCCGCCATATCTTGGCACAGAGGACGATGCTATCAAAACGGCAATTACCAACAGAAAAATCTGCGGTGACGGTGAATTTACAAAAAAATGCAACGCAAAGCTTGAGGAAATCACAGGCACAAAGAAGGCATTGATTACAACATCGGGCACATCTGCACTTGAAATGGCTTCGCTTTTGGCAAGGGTTGAGCCGGGCGACGAGGTCATTATGCCGTCTTACACCTTCGTTTCAACCGCAAACGCTTTTGTTCTTCGCGGTGCAAAGATTGTATTTGTTGACATCCGTCCCGACACAATGAATATCGACGAAAATCTTATCGAGGACGCAATAACGGAAAAGACAAAGGCTATCGTTCCTGTTCACTACGGCGGAGTTTCCTGCGAGATGGACACCATTATGGATATTGCAAGGCGACACAATCTTGTAGTTGTTGAGGACGCTGCACAGGGCGTTATGTCGTACTACAAGGGACGCGCATTAGGCTCAATCGGTGATTTTGGCTGTTACAGCTTCCACGAAACAAAGAATTACAGCATGGGCGAGGGCGGTGCCGTTCTCGTTAACGACGAGGCAAATGTTGAGCGTGCCGAAATCATCAGGGAAAAGGGTACAAACCGTTCACGCTTTGTAAGAGGTCAGGTTGACAAGTACACTTGGGTTGACATCGGCTCGTCATATCTTCAAAGTGAGCTTAACTGCGCATATCTCTATGCACAGATTGAGGATCCTAACATCATCAACGACGACAGACTCGATTCATGGAATAAATATTACGATGCGCTCAAGCCGCTTGCAGACAGAGGCTGCATTGATTTGCCGGTTGTTCCGGAGGGATGCGTTCACAATGCTCACATGTTTTACATCAAGGCAAAGGATTTGGAGGAGAGAACCGAATTGATTTCTCACCTCAAGGAAAACGGCGTTGCAGCGGTATTCCACTACATTCCTCTCCATTCTGCTCCTGCAGGACAGGCATTCGGCAGATTCCACGGCGAAGACAGATATACAACTAAGGAAAGCGAAAGATTGCTCAGACTTCCAATGTACTACGGCTTAACAGACGAGGATATTGAAAAGGTTGTTAAGAGTGTTTACGATTTCTACAACAAATAAGGAGGCTACTGTGAAGAGGATTCGTATTAACAAGGATAGCGCGCTAACATTCCTTTTAAGCTTCGGCATGAATCTTGCGGTTTTCCTTTTTATCATTCTTGTAATTCGTCCAACCTTTGAGTCAAACGACGATGTTACAATGGCAATGCTCGCTGAAAATGCAGAGGGCAAGACAAATGGCTTATTATTATTTTCAAATATACTATACACAAGATTTTTGCAGACATTGTATTCTGTTACAAGAGCTGTAAAGTGGTATGTTTGGGTTCAAATGGCAGGCATTTTTGTTTCGCTCACAAGCATTACCTATATGATTTACAAAAAGGCTGATAAGTTTTACGGCTCAATAATAAATGTTTTATTGTTAAGCTTTTTAAGCTACAACACCTACTACAAATTCCAATTTACAAGAACTGCCGGTATTTGTGCAGCAGCAGGCATAATGCTTGTGTTCTATGCACTTGAAAAGAGAAAATGTATTGCAAAATACATTTTGCTGGCTATTGCCTTTGTTTTGGTGTTCTATTCTTCGTTGGTTCGCTTTGACTCACTGGCAACTACGGCAATCGCATTATCATCTATCGGTATTATCTTGGTTTTCAAATTCTTTAAAGAAAAGGATTTCAAGCATATCGTCGAATATGTGTTGGTTTTTGCAATTGTGTTTAGTGCCCCTCTTGCAGCCTATGTTTATAACAGTCATTTTTACAATTCGGGTGATATGAAATATTATACCGAATACAACAGCCTTCGCTCTGAGCTTTGGGATTTGGGCTTCCCCGATTACGACGATAACAAAGAGCTTTACAAAAGCATGGGTATCAGCAAAAGTGATTTGGAATACTACAAAACATGGAACACTGATACAGAGGTATTCACTCTTGAAAACATGCAAAAGCTCGTTGAAGCAAAGGAGGCAAAGGTTTCCGATTCTCGCACATTGGTTCAGGCTGTTAAGGATTCATTAAAGGCTGTTTACGCAAACGAATTCTTTTATCTGTACTTCGCAATTTGCTTTTTAACAATAATGATAAACCGCAAGCGAATACCGCTTGTTTTGGTTCAATTCTTTATGCTGTTCCTGTCACAGTTCTATTTGACATATATAGGAAGAACAGGCTTGGCACGAGTTGATTTTTGTGTGTTCGTTGGTGTTATCATTTCACAATTCTACTATTTAGATCTCAATGTAGAATATATCAAGCGTCCTAAAAAAGATCATTTAATTAAGGGATTGGCTGTTTCTTTAGCATTGTTTGTGCTTAATTTCCCTCCGTTGCCAAATCTTCACATTCCGAGCTTCGACACCTTCTATTTAGGTCATCAGAGTAATATTTACAGCAACAAATTTGTTAAGACTACAAGAAACTTCTTTAACGATCTTGGTTCAAATAAGGACAAGCTTTATGTAACTGCCATTGATGCTACAACTTACTCAACAGGTACATCAATGCCTTTCTTCTATGTTTGCGAGGAGAATTGCAACGACAATGTTTATTGCATCGGCGGCTGGAACAGAGTATTACCTCCATCCGAGCAAAAAATCGAAAGATACAATATTAGCAATGTATATAGAGATTCCATAAACAACGACAGTGTATGCTTTGTTCTTGGAGATTCTGTGGAAAAGATAGAAGATTATATCAATCGTAACTATGATAAAAAAGCAAAATTCTACGAAATTAAGAATATTGACGGTCAGTGTATTTACACCTTAAGAAATCATGATGTTGTGCTTGATAAAAAATCAATCAAGTCTGTTGACGACACAATAAAAACAAAACTTAAGACTAAAAAAACAGAATATGGCATTCTTGTTTCAGGATATGCTGTTAAGAGCGGCGCAGATTCTCTTGACCAGTATGGTTATGTAACATTTACCGATAAAAAGACCGGCGAATCAAAAACATTTGATCTCACCTTTGCTCGCAACGGTAAGAAAAAAGATGTTATGAACGGTAAATACAGTGCTTTCAACACCTATGTCAGCAAGAGCAAGCTTAAAAAGCTCAATCCTGACATGGAGAGCCTTAAGGTTGACAACTATGAAATAAAGGTAGTAGTTAATATAGACGGTCAGTTTTATCATATCAAGTAATTCTTTTGCTTTTCCGCGGAGGTTTTTATGGAAAAAATATCTTTTGTTATACCGTGCTACGGCTCTGAAAAAACAATTGATTTCGTCATCAACGAAATCGTTGAAACGGTTGCATTGAAGCCGGAATACGATTACGAGATTATTTGTATTCACGACTGCTCACCCGACAATGTGCTGTCGGTTTTAAAGGGCATCGCAAAAAAGAATAACAAGGTCAAAATTATCGACTTTGCAAAGAATTTCGGCAAGCATGCCGGTGTTCTTGCAGGGTTCAAATATGCAACAGGCGACTATATTGTAGGTCTTGACGACGACGGTCAGTGCCCTGTTGACCACCTTTGGGAGCTTCTTGCGCCGCTCATCAACGGCGAAAACGACTACTCAATGGCAGGATACAGCAAGGTTAAGCAGTCTGCCTTCAAGAATTTAGGCAGTTCTCTTAATTCATTTATGTCGCAGATTTTATTGAAAAAACCAAAAGATTTGTATTTTTCAAATTTCTATGCCATGAAGAAATTTATCGCAAAGGAAATGA
>CAMGDK010000085.1 GCA_946042285.1 uncultured Clostridia bacterium
GTACTCGTTCAGGCGTTGTCGGCAGTTATTTTGATAACATCAGCATAATCGGAAATACGTTTACAAATATTACCGAAAAGGCTATTACCTGTCTTAATTATGTTAACAGCAGGATCAGCGAAAATGTAATAAACAATGCAACATCAGGTATTATATTTGAGTGCTATCCTAAAGGTGATTATGCCGATAGGCTGTATCTCCCGAATGACGGCAGCAAGCCAAAGCTTACGGACTCCTTTAATTGTGAAATAAGCTCAAACAGTATTTCGGTAAATTCAAATATAGGCGGAGTTGATTGCTGCGCAATTACAGTTCACGGAGCAAAGGTTGATGATACAAGAGCGCAGGTGGCTGATGTTGTCAGCGGAAGCTATCTTGCGAGCGATATGAGTATATACAAAAATGTTATTTATTGTAATTCAACCAACGCAAGAGGAGTGTTCCTTTCCGGTGTTAAAGACAGCGAGATTGTCGGCAACCAAATATATAATAATTCATATTCCAATGACGGAATTAACGGAATAAATGTTTGTGATTCATCGTATAATTCATTTCAATCAAACTTAATCTCAGGTGCGTTCAATAACGGCATTTCGCTTTATGATGGGGACAGTACATACGCAGGAAGCAAGCATAACAGCTTTTATTCTAACAGTGTGTCGGGAGTTAAAAGCTACGGATTAAGAATAGCTGCCGATTCAACGGCAACGATTAAGTATAACAATTCGTTTACAAATTGCGGCAAGGAGCCTATTCTTATAGCAGGCACAGGCGTATCTCAAAATATAGGTGAGGTTCAGGTAAAATCCATTAAAGCATCCGGCAGGGGAAGGGCGCTGCTTCGCTGGCGTGCGCTTGATGGTGCAGACGGATATAAGATTTATCGTTCAATGACACCGTTTGGCGATTATAGGCAGGTTGCAACCGTTAAGGGTAACGCAAGATTGCTGTTTGAGGATAAGTCAACCAGACCGGGCAGAACATATTATTATAAGATTTCACCGTATAAATCAGTTAAATCATCAGTTGTAATATCTGCTCCGGGCAGAGAAAATGCCGCAACAGTATAAAAAATATAATACATGTATTAACATTTTAACGGCTTCTTCATAGAATACTACTGAAGTTTACTTCAATATTCTGTGAAGGAGTTTTGTTATGTCTGATAATCAGCTTACAGGTACATGTAAAAAGAGAATTAAAGAGGCTGTTTGCATTGATACAAAGCGTATTTTTGACAGCTGTGTCAGCAAGGACTGTCTTGAGGACTTAAGAGTTACATTTTTTTCAAAAAGTCAAAGATTGATTGATGAGGCGGTAACAATCAAAACAAGAGAGTGTACGGTTGAAGAGGTTAGCATTGATGTTGAGGAGGTTCCTTTTAACAGAGGATTTTACAGCGTTGATATAACATTTTACTTCAAGCTTTGCTTTGACACCTATGCTGCTCCTTGTACTACACCGCAAATTGCAATAGGCTTTGCACAGTTTAGCAAAAAGTGTATTCTTTACGGCAGCTGCGGAGATGTAAAGGTGTTTGTATCAAATCCGGTTAGCGAGATGACAGATTGTCCGACGGCACCGCAATATACAAATCCTGTTGCAAAGGTTCAGGCGGTTGATCCTGTTATTCTTTCAACAGATGTTTTGGATAGCTGCGATTGCAGTATATGCATTAACTCTTCATTCCCTCAGTCAATCCTTAAATCAATGGAGGACTCTGTTCCGTCGGCAGGAGCATCAAAGGCAGTGCTTGTTACACTCGGCTTATTCTCAATAGTACAGATGGAGAGAGATACACAGCTTCTCATTCCTGCTTATGACTATTGCGTACCTGATAAAGAATGCTGCTGCAACACCACAAATCCCTGTGATACATTCCAAGATATAGAGTTTCCTCTTGATGAGTTTTTCCCTGTTGAAAAATCACATTCATGCCAATCATGCGGTGAAGACTCAGAGCAAGAGGACTCAGCCGAATAACAGGCAAAAAATAAACCACTATGACTTTTTCAGTCATAGTGGTTTTGTTCGTTTATTAAATATGCTATCGTAAAACGGCGAAACCAAGGTCTATAACACCGCTTAAAACTCTGCTTGTTTTGCGCAGGTTAAGAGTTTCTGCAAACCAAAGCAGAATAAGTGCAACAAGAATAGCAATAACTAATGTCTTTTCATTCATAATATCGCCTCCAACTATCAATAATATTATATACTATTTTCAAAATAAATCAAGTAATTTTAGGTAATTTGCCATTTCTTAAAAAAAATATAAATTTTCGTTGAATTATATAATAATATGTTTTATAATATCCATAATCTTTTATAATGGGGGAGTTTAGGTGAGTCCGATTTTATTGTTTACACCGGATAGCAGTCCGACATTCACTGCAACTGTTGTTATTGCAGGTGTTTCCATTGTTGTTGGCGTGTTATTACTTCTTATTTTGGTGTTTTATTTGTTTGGAATGATAGTCTCAAGGATGGAGCAGGGCAGCAAGAAAAAGGCTGCAAAAAAGGCAGATAGCAAAGCATCTGTCCCTGCACCGCCTGTTGTAAAAGCGCCTGCTGTCACTCCGTCTCCTGCTCCGATGCAGGTTGAGGAAGGCATCAGCGGTGAGGTTGTTGCGGCTATCGCTGCAGCCGTTGCGGCATCCGAGGGTCCGGGTGCTACTGTCAGAGCGATCAAAAAGAAAAATGTCAGTGGCAGAAATCCATGGGCTTATGCTGCGGTCGCTGATAACACAAGACCGTTTTAGGAGGCGATTGTATGGAGATTTTACAGGGTGTATGGCAGGTTATTGTTGATATATTTGCCAATTCCGGTTACGCTTTTTTCTTCACCGGTGAGGGCTGGAAAAATGCGGTAATGCTTATTGTTTCTTTCGTGTTCTTATGGCTCGGTATCAAGAAGGGCTTTGAGCCGCTTCTTATGGTGCCGATTGCATTTGGTATGCTTCTTGCAAATATTCCTGATGCAAATCTCGCCGTTCAATATCATTCATTAGATGAATTTAGAGACCTTTTTGCAAGCAGAGGTGAGTTTGCCGGTTGCACTCCGGGACTTATGGACTTCTTGTATTTAGGCGTTAAGGCAGGTATCTATCCGCCGTTGATATTCCTCGGAATCGGCGCTATGACTGACTTTACTCCTCTTATTGCTAATCCAAAGAGCTTCATCCTCGGTGCAGCAGCACAGTTTGGTATTTTCTTCACTTATGTTGGTGCTATTCTCTTTAAATTCACACCGGCACAGGCAGGCTCAATCGCAATCATCGGCGGTGCTGACGGACCGACGGCAATTTTTGTAACGTCGCAGTTAGCTCCGGAGCTACTTGGTACGATTGCCGTTGCGGCATATTCGTATATGGCTCTTGTTCCGGTTATTCAACCGCCTATTATGAGAGCTCTTACAACAAAGAAAGAGCGTTCGGTTGTAATGGGCAATCTCCGTCCGGTATCAAAGCTTGAAAAGATTTTGTTCCCAATCATGGTAACGGTTATCGTTTCACTTCTTCTTCCGGATGCTGCAACACTTGTTGGTATGCTTATGCTTGGTAATCTTCTCAAGGAGAGTGGAAGAACCGAGCGTATCGCAAAGGCAGCACAAAACGAGCTTATGAATATCGTTACAATTCTTCTCGGTATTTCGGTTGGTGCCACAACATCGGCAGAATCGTTCCTTAACCTTCAAACAATCTTTATCGTTGTTCTCGGTCTTGTTGCATTCTGTGTTGGTACGGCATCAGGCGTTGTATTCGGCAAGCTTATGTATATTTTCACAAAGGGTAAGGTTAATCCGCTTATCGGCTCGGCAGGCGTGTCGGCAGTTCCAATGGCAGCTCGTGTCAGCCAAAAGGAAGGTCAGAGAGAGAATCCATCAAACTTCCTTCTTATGCATGCTATGGGTCCGAATGTATCAGGTGTTATCGGCTCTGCAGTTGCGGCAGGTATCCTTCTTACATTACTCAAATAATCAAGAACAAAATATTACGGGCGACATTATTTGTCGCCCTTATTTTCACTGATAAAGTTAAATTGGAGATATATTATGGCGTTAAATGAAATGCAGCAAATGGCTGTGAATACAACAGAAGGACCTTTGCTTATTCTTGCAGGTGCAGGCTCAGGCAAAACCACCGTGCTTGTAAACAGGGTTGAGCATATTATCAGCTCCGGTCTTGCAAAGGGCTGGCAGGTGCTTGCCATTACATTTACAAATAAGGCGGCGGGTGAGCTGCGAGAGCGACTTACAAGAGCAGTCGGCGAGGAAGCGAATGATATTTGGGCGCACACATTCCATAGCTGTTGCTCGAGGATTTTAAGACGATTCGGCGACAGAATAGGCTACTCAAATCATTTTACAATCTACGATACAGATGACTCGAGAAGAGTGATGAAGCAGTGCCAAAAGCAACTTGGTATTGAGGATAAAATCATTAACCACAAGTCAATTCTTGCTGAAATCAGCAGAGCAAAGGATAGCCTTATTGATTGTGATGAATATAAGGCTATGAACATCAATGATTTTAGAAAAAGTAAGATTGCGCAGTGCTATGAATTATATCAGTCGGAGCTTAAAAAGTCCGATGCTATGGATTTTGATGATATTATTTTCAACACTGTTAAGCTTCTTCGCGAAAATGATGATGTAAGAGATCTATATCAAACTCAATTCAAATATGTTATGGTAGATGAGTATCAGGATACAAACCATGCACAGTATGTGCTTACATCGCTTCTTGCCGATAAGTATAAGAATATTTGTGTTGTCGGTGATGACGACCAAAGCATTTATCGCTTCCGTGGTGCTACTATTGAGAATATTCTCTCGTTTGAACAGCATTACAACGGCGCAAAGGTAATTCGACTTGAGGAAAATTACCGTTCAACTCAAAACATTCTTGACGGTGCAAATGCCGTTATTTCCCATAACAAAAACAGAAAGGGCAAAAAACTTTTTACCCGCTCGGGAGCAGGAGAAAAAATTGTACTTAAAACTGCAATGAACGAGTCCGATGAGTCAAATTTTATCGTTGATGAAATTTTAAAAAATGTCAAATCCGGCAGGAAATTCTCCGACCACGCAATACTTTATCGAATGAATGCACAGTCGCGAAATCTTGAAATTATGCTCGCAAAAAGCGGCGTAGCATACAAGGTTATCGGCGGTCATCGCTTCTTTGACCGTAAGGAAATTAAGGACATTATATCGTATTTTGCTGTTATAAATAATCCTGCGGATAATGTTAGATTACAGCGCATAATCAATGTTCCGAAGCGCTCTATCGGTGACACGATGGTAGGCTACATTACGGAAATTGCAGCAGGTATAGGTATATCTGCTTTTGAGGTTTGTGGGCGTGCGGATGAGTTTGAAAAAACAGCTCGCTCTGCGTCAAAGCTTAAGGGATTTGCTGAGCTAATCAGGCATTTTCAGGCTTGTCTTGACGACGGTATGCCACTTACGGATTTGCTTCAGGAAATTATGAATGAAACTAAATATGCAGATTATCTTATGGAGGATCCTGCCACTGCAGAGGATAGACTTAACAACATCAACGAATTGTCGTCAATGCTTGTTAAGTATCAGGAGGAGAGCGAGGAGCCTGACTTGTCCGAATTTTTGGAGGATGTTGCACTCATTTCCGATATTGATTCTTACAACGAAAATGAGGACGCTGTCGTTCTTATGACTCTTCATTCTGCGAAGGGACTTGAGTTTCCGATCGTCTTCATTCCCGGCGTAGAGGAGGGTATCTTCCCCGGTGCGCAGTCAATGTTTGACGAGCAGGAGCTTGAGGAGGAGCGCCGACTTGCTTATGTCGGTATTACAAGAGCAAAGGAAAGGCTTTATCTTGTTAATGCGCAGAGCAGAATGTTATATGGTACAACTAACAGAAATCAGGCATCAAGATTTATTAAAGAGCTTCCGAGAGATGTCGTTGACGATGTTTCAACAACATCATACACAATGCCGTCTTCGCGCTCAAACGCAGTAAAATCCGTTACATCATCAAGCACAAATGCGCACAGCTTCGGTCAGTCGGGAAACACTGCTGTTAAAAATGACACAAAATACAATGTCGGTGATACGGTAGTGCATAAGAGCTTCGGCACAGGCGTTATCCTTTCACTTCAGCCAATGGGTAACGATGTTCTCATGGAGGTTGCATTTGATAAAGCAGGCACAAAGAAAATGATGGCAAACTATGCAAGACTTGAGAAAAAGTAATAAATGATATTTTTGAGGTGGGCAATGCTCACCTCTTTTTCATGCCTGTTTATGACTATATTACTAAATATTGCCTATATAAAATTATTATTTTATTTATCTGTCTCTTATACACATCTGACGCTGCCGACGAAGGCTTAGGTGT
>CAMGDK010000086.1 GCA_946042285.1 uncultured Clostridia bacterium
ACACCTAAGCCTTCGTCGGCAGCGTCAGATGTGTATAAGAGACAGGGCTTGCACTGCAAGCCCCTACGGGTAATTTTTATTATTCACATTCTTTGGCGTGGTTCAGACCACTTTATCGACAGTCTGGGACGGTAGCAGGAAATCCGCTACCGTCTTGTTTTTTGAATATTTGATTTTGCTGTTATTTCTTTGTTGTAACAGTCTTAACCTTTGACCATGAGGAATATGTCTTAACTGTCTTGCCGCCGACTTTTGTATTCTTGTATGAGCGAACTCTTACATAATACTTTTTGTTAGCCTTTAGCTTTTTGATTGTTGCTGAGGCTGTATTCTTCTTGATTGTAACGGTCTTTGTATTCTTCTTGAACTTTTTATCTGTTGAATACTGAATTTGATAGCCGTTAACACCCGTAAGCTTCTTCCATGTAGCCTTAAAGGATTTCTTGCCCTTTGTAAGCTTTTTGATGGATGTTGCCTTCGGATTTGCTGTTGTTGCTTCAGCAGCTGTTACTGTTGTAGATGTAGTAATTTCTGCCTGAGTAGTATTTGTCTCCTGTGCCTGAGTTGTAGGCTGATTTGTTGCAGGAGCCTGTGTTGTCGGCTGAGTTGTTGTAGGAGTCTGAGTAGTCGGAGCCTGTGTAGTCGGCTGCGACGGTGTAGTCGGCTGAGTTGGTGTAGTCGGCTGAGTTGGAGTAGGAGTAGGAGTAGGTGTAGGAGTAGGTGTTGGTGTAGGAGTAGGAGTAGGTGTAGGAGTAGGTGTTGGTGTAGGTGTTGGTGTTGGTGTAGGTGTTGGTGTTGGTGTAGGATCAGTAGGTGTCGGTGGTTGATTAGATGGTTCATTGAAATGTATTGTTGCATTAGTCAATGATTCGTTATTGAAACCGATGCTGATACTGTTCCATTCCTCCTGTACTCCTGAATAGTAAACATCTGTTAAGCTGCTGCAATTATAAAATGCATAATAACCTATGCTTGTTACACTGTTTGGTATTGTTACACTTGTTAAGCTGCTGCAATTACAAAATGCCCAAATACTTATACTTGTTACACTATTAGGTATTGTTATGCTTGTTAAGCCGGTGCAATATTCAAATGCACCAACAACAATACTTGTTACGCTGTTTGGTATTGTTACACTTGTTAAGCTGCTGCAATCATAAAATGCATAACCACCTATGCTTGTTACACTGTTTGGTATTGTTACATTTGTTAAATTGCTGCTATTTCTAAATGCATTATCACCTATGCTTGTTACACTGTTTGGTATAGTATATGATTCTCTCGTGTTACCGTTAGGATATTGAATTAACTCGGTTTTATCTTTGTTAAACAATACTCCGTCATGTGAAGTATAGTTTTGATTATTGCCATCGACACTTATTTCTGTTAAGCTGCTGCAATCAGAAAATGCCATATATCCTATGCTTGTTACACTGTTTGGAATTGTTACACTTGTTAATCTGCTGCAATATTCAAATGCCCAACTACCTATGCTTGTTACACTGTTTGGTATTGTTACATTTGTTAAATTGCTGCAATAAGCAAATGCACTTCTACCTATGCTTGTTACGCTGTTTGGTATTGTATATGATATTCTCGTGATGCCGGCAGGATATTGAATTAACTCGGTTTTATCTTTGTTAAACAACATGCCGTCTTGTGAAGTATAGTTTTGATTATTGCCATCGACAATTATTTCTGTTAGGCTGCTGCAACGTAAAAACGCAACATCAATACTTGTTACACTGCTTGGTATTGTTATACTTGTTAAGCTACTGCAATTATTAAATGCACCAACATCAATACTTGTTACGCTGTTTGGTATTGTTACACTTGTTAAGCTGCTGCAATCATAAAATGCATAACCACCTATGCTTGTTACGCCGTTCTCAATTACAATTGTTTTGATTGAAATACGATTTGAAAACCAAGGAGAATCGTCTTCAAAATAATACATAAATCCTGTGCCGGAAATAGTCAATAGTCCCGTTTCAGTATTGAGAGTATATGTGACATTCTCACCGCACGAGCCGGATAACTCCTCTGCAAATACTTTTAGATTTAACCCTGCTGTAATGCTGATGAGCATTACTATTGACATAAATAAACTTAATGCTTTTTTCATGTATTGTTCCCCCTAAAATTTCATAACTCTATACTATCATTGAATGGTATATTTTGTCAATAACAAAACGGGCGAACACTGTTCGCCCCTACGATAAGTAGTATCATTTTACAATTCAAAGACATTACGACAAAGATGGCGAACGAACAAAAAATCAACCACGAGCCTCACAATTAACAGAAATCCCGTAGGGGCGAACAGTGTTCGCCCGTCAATTCTTATAAAAAAAGCAGACACTCTGCGAGCATCTGCTTTTTTGGTCGGAGTGACAAGACTTGAACTTGCGGCCCCCAGACCCCCAGTCTGGTGCGCTACCACCTGCGCTACACCCCGATTTTATCTTTTTAACAAAAGAGAGCAGATATGAAATCTGCTCTCGATGGTCGAGGTGACAAGATTCGAACTTGCGACCCCCACGTCCCGAACGTGGTGCTCTACCAAACTGAGCCACACCTCGATGAAAATTTCAGCACATCTATTATTACACAAATAAAATCATTTTTCAAGTATAAATTTTTTGACAAGCGTATTATTTTGATGATATAATATAAAAAAACAAGGATTTCAGCCATGAACATTACTTTTTTCTCAAATGTTACAAGTGAAAAAAAGGCTTTTGCCCACATTCCTCAGCTTTGTGAGCATGCGCTTCGCTTTTTCAGGCTTGACGAGGCAGACATGATGATGGCAGATGCAACCGACACTCAAATTTTAGTAGCAGATGCTATGGCGGTCGTCGGCGCTGATATTATCGACTCGATGCCTAACCTCGCTTTAATTCAATCCGAGGGTGTCGGCTATCAGGGGATAGACACGGCACACGCGTCGAAAAAAGGGATTGCCGTTTGCAATAACAAGGGTGTTAACGACACTGCCGTTGCAGAAAATACTCTGCTGTTGATGCTTTCGTGTCTTCGCTCGATTATCTCCGGCAATCAAAGCGTTTACGACGGCAGGCAGATTGATGTAAAAAAGGCTTCGTTCGGCAACATTAAGGAGTTGAGTCAATGCACGGTAGGGCTTGTTGGCTTTGGCGACATTGCAAGGATGACAGCTCGATTTTGCAACGCGCTCGGCGCAAGGGTTGTCTATACAAATCGCACTCGATACAATAATCTTGAGAGCGAATACAATGTTACATATATGGATTTAGACACGCTTTTGAGTGAGGCTGATATTGTTTCGCTTCACCTTGCAGTGAATGACGACACCGTTGGGATTGCCGACAAATCATTTTTTGACAAAATGAAGCCGACATCGTATTTAATCAACACCGCACGCGGTGACCTTGTTAACAATAACGATTTGCTTAACGCTCTTTTGAGCGGTCAAATTGCAGGCGCAGGGCTTGATGTAATATCTCCCGAGCCTGTGACGGCAGACAATGTACTGCTCGACGACAGGATTAAGGATAAGCTGGTGCTTACTCCTCACATTGCAGGCATAACAAGCCTTACGGTTGAGAAAATCTTTAGCTCGATTTATACAAATATTTGCCGCCTTATCAGCGGTGATGACTTAATGAACAGGGTGAATTAAATGAAAAAATATACTGCTGCCGTAATTGCGGTGATGATATGCGCGCTTTTTTGCTCGTGCGCAAAAAATGAATACAGCTTTAACAATAAAATTGACGGCGATAATAATATTGCGGTTGTGTCGTTCAACTGTGCAGCGCCGTGGGGTAATGTGCTGAAAAAAACAGGCTCTGCCTCGCGCGAAAAGCGCTTTGCGTCATATATGAATACGATTCATCCGGACTCGATAGGTACGCAGGAAATGAACTCCTCCTGGATGAAATCGCTCGAAAGGGATATGCCCGACTACGATAGCTACGGCGTTTCCCGCGGCGGTGACGACAACGAAAAAAAGAGCGAGATGAACACAATTTTTTGGCTCAGTGACAAGTATAATTGCATTGACAAGGGTACATTTTGGCTGTCGGAAACGCCTGAAACGCAGAGCCGCTACACCGGCGCAGGCTGTAACAGAGTATGCACCTTCGTTGTGCTTGAAAGCAGGGAAACAGGCGTAAAATATCTGCACGCTAACACTCATCTTGACAACGCATCAGATGAGGCGAGGGCGTTCGGCGCAAGGGTTGTTATGCAAAAAATCGACGAGCTTTTAGACACATACGGCGATATTGCGGTTGTGCTTACAGGTGATTTTAACGACACGATTGACAGTCCGCCGTACCTTGAAATCACAAGGGATTTGAGTGATACGATTAGCCTTACCGGCACGAAGGAAATCCACAGCACATACACGGATTGGGGAGAGCTTGCCGACGAGGCACTGCCGATAGATTTTATTTTTACAAATCGCGATGCAGTCGATTATCAAGTATTAAACGATACCTCAAACGGATTTGTTTCCGACCATTTTGGAGTGTATTCGGTTATCAGTGTAAGGCAATAATACGCATTGTATAATAATCATTCAAAATTCATAAAAAATATTACAACAATGTACAACTATGGACAGTCCATAGTTGTACATTGTTGCTTTAAATGTGGTTTTCGTATCTCTCTGCCTCGAGCGTTCCGTCGGGATTGATGTTGATTTTGCAAATTCTTGCATTTCTTCTGTCACCGCTTAAGCCGTCGTCCTCAACATCTCTTGCGTGATAAACGGCATACCACTGATTTTTGTACTTAATCATTGAGTGGTGACCTGTGCCCTCCTCATATTCGTTTGCCTTAAGCAGAGGTGCGTAGGTTTTGTCATCGGGATATTTTTCAAACTTGATTTTTGTGAGGTCTGTTTCGTCCGTTTTTGCCCTTGCGTAGCCGATATAATAGGTTGGCTGCATATAGCAGTTGCCCGAATACATAAGGTACTGCCATTCACCCTCCTTAAAATAGTACGCGCCCTCGATTGTGTGCCAGTTTACGCCCTTTTCGTATCTGTCATACATGTAAACATCCTCGTCAAGAGTAGGCACAACAACACTCACCGGCTTACCCTCGGCATGATACGGGTCAAGCAGTCTGTCAACAACGATGTATGTACCCGGTCTTTCGCCCTCAAATGAATTTGTAGAGTAAAAGATGAAAAGACCGCTTTCGTTTTTAACAACATGAGAGTCAATGGAAAACGGATGAAGAAGCTGCTTTGGATTTGTAAACGGACCGAGAGGGCTCTTGCTTGAGCTTACATGCATAGTCTGTCTGTGACCACCCTTGTCGGGAGTATCCTCGTAAAACTCAAATGAGCAGTACATATAATATGTGCCGTCAATTTCGATTACGCACGGAGCCCAAAAGTCAGTAACATCAGGGTAAGTAAACACCCTGCCGGCAAAGCTCCACTTGCCGAAAAGGTCGTCAGCCTCGTAAGCATAGATGCCGTCGTCGCCTGTTGTGTAGATGTAAAATCTACCGCTTGACTCAAGGATAAACGGGTCAGCCTGACCGATATAATTTTCTTTATTGATTTCAAGTAAATGCATAACAATTCTCCGCAAATATTATTTTTTTGTCATTATAATATATGCAGCATAGGTTTTCAACAAAATCCGTAATATTGTTGAAAATTATGCTTTGTTTATTACGCCCTTGAGTCGCGATGAAAGCAGTGCGGCAACGACAATCTTAACTGCGTCGGGAATAATAAACGGAATTACGCACCAGCCGAGGATTGTTGCAAGCGATTCCGGCTCGTTTGTTTTTGCGTAAACTACTGCAAACCATGCTGTGCCGAATACATAGCAAACGAGTACACCGACAACCATTGAAATTATCATGGGTAAAAGCTTTCCCTTGAATTTGTCGGACGCCAAGCCGACAATCAGCGCTGTGAAGACAAAGCCGATAATGTAGCCGCCGGTTGAGCCGAGAAGCACGCCTGCACCACCCTTGAAGCCTGAAAATACAGGCACACCGATTGCACCCAAAAGTATGTAGATTAAAGTTGCACTTGTTCCGATTTTTGCGCCGAAAAGTCCTGCCGCAAGGCAAATTGCGAGTGTTTGCAGGGTAAACGGAACTGTCATGGGAATTGTAATCCATGAGCATACTGCAATCAGCGCAGCGCTGATTCCCGTGTAAACGATTGCAAGTGTTTTTTTGCTTGTGCTTTTGTTAGCCATATTTTTCACCTCAAATACTTATTTAACACATAGAATTTACTGCATTGCTTTTCTATTGTCAACATTTATTTGC
>CAMGDK010000087.1 GCA_946042285.1 uncultured Clostridia bacterium
GATTGCCTCTTGTCTCGTGGGCTCGGAGATGTGTATAAGAGACAGATCTATTCTGCTTTCACTTGTAATGCTTGTAAGCACATGCTTATGCTTTGGCACAAGCGCATTTGCCCAAAATGTGATTACTGTGTCAGTCGCAAACGGTACAGATGCAAAGCAAGCCGTTCAGGAAGCACTAAACACCAACAGAAATGACAGCTCAAATCCTCTCAAGGTTGTTGTGCCTGCCGGTCAATATACCTTAAGTGACCATTTGCTCGTTTATTCAAATACAACACTTGATTTAACAGGTGTAACCTTTAAAAAGAATTACGACGCCGGTACTATGATTACAATAGGTCACAACACAGATGTACCGACAGGTGATTCATACTACAAGGACATCACAATTACAGGCGGTGTGCTTGATGCTGACGGTGCATCGGGCAAAAAGGTCGGCACCATCATTAAATTTTTCCACGCATCAAATATTACAATTTCAGGCGTAACACTTAAGAACTGCTGTAACGCTCACCACATTGACTTTGCAGGCTGCTCAAATGTTACAATCACAGGCTGCACATTTGACGGTCACTATGCAACGGGAAACAACGCAAAGAATAACATGGAGGCTTTACAGCTTGATATTCTTGAGGAATCGCATTTCCCTGACCTTAACAAAGCAAGCTACGACGGCACAATGAGTAAGAATGTTACTATCACCGGCAACACATTTAAAAATGTTGACAGAGGTCTTGGTACACACAGTGCGTTTGCAGGCAAATATATTGATAATGTAACAATTACAAACAACAGCTTCACAAACATTGACGGCTACGCAATTACAACATTCAATTACAGAAATGTTAACATATCTTCAAACACATTGAAAAATTGCGGCTCGGGTATTTATTACAGAAGTGCTAATCCGGAAAATGCAAACCTTTATGCAACAGGCTTGCCCGGACAGGAGGATCCGGGTACCGTAATCGCAAATAACACAATTGAAATCACAAAATCAGGCGATAAGTATTACACTCAATTCCCTTACGCAATCAGATTGTACGGCGAGGTTCTTTCTGCCGACGCTAAAATCGAAGGCGGCTCTCTCAAGGCAGGAGATTACAGAGCAAAGAATATAACCATCAGCAACAACGACATCACAATCAACTGCTGCGCAAACGGATTGTGGCTTGTCGGCGCTGTCGGCAGCAACACATTCGGCAACACCGTAAAATACAACAGCGGTGACAGTGCTAAGGAATGCTTCCCTGTAAGAGTAGAAAACTCAAGCGATGTAAATGTTGAAGCAAACACAATTGAAGCAAACAGCGTTGCTTATGTTCAAAACGGCATCATCACAGATAAGTCAAAGAATACCAAAATCACAGGTAACACAATTTCAAAGGCAAAGAAAAACGGCATTAACATCAGCACAAAATCAACTGCCGTTTTAACAAAAAACACTGTTACAGGCAATGGCGAAAACGGTATTTTCTGCTACGATTCTTCTTCAATCACAACATCCGGAAATACTGTTAAGAACAATAAAAAGCACGGTATTTTCATCGTAAACTGCAGTAATACAAGTACACTTTCAAAGGATAAGGTTTCATCTAATAAGAATTACGGTATTGCTCTTCAAAATTCCAAGGCAAAGCTTACATCGGAAAAAACAACCAAAAACGGTTGGTACGGCATATTCCTTACACAAAAGGCATCTGCTACAATCAGCAAATGTACCGCCTCTTCAAACAAGAAGGAGGGTATGTATGCAACACAAAGCTCAAAGGCTAACATCAGCGGCGGCGTTGTTGAATCAAACGGCGGCTGCGGAATTTATTTCACAAACAAGGCTAAGGGCTCAATCAAAAATATTACTGTAAGGAAGAATAAGAAGACCGGTATTTACCTTACTAAAAAGGTTGGCAAAATCACAATCAGCAAGGTTAAATATTCAGGAAACAAGGGCGGAAAAATCAAAAAGTAATTAACAAGAAAAACAAAGCGGTGCAGTTCAAATGAACTGCACCGCTTTATATTTGTCATACCGATTTAATTCTATATACTGCACAGCCGTGCTTCGGAAGATTAACGGAAATGCTTACACCGTTACTTCTCTCGTCACTCCAAAGGTCGTGAAGCTCGTAGGCTTCCTTTGCTCTTTGAATGTTAAGATACTTGTCCTGCGCAAGCTCATCAAGCTGATAATGAACGCTCTTTGACGACATTTTAGGATTGTAGAAGCAAACTGCAACATCGCCGTTTGCAAGCGGACGCGCGATAATATCAACGCCGCCGAGCTTCTTAATCCTCTTTGCAGGCTTGCCGAGAGTGTCCTGATCAATTGCAATAAGGTGCTTGTTTGTAACAACACGAAGCGCAGGATTGCTCCAATCAGGCTCGCCGATACCGTTAACAAATTTCCTGACATCGTTACCGAGCATAAGCGGTGATGCCATCATGCACCAAAGCGAGAAATGAGTTTTGTTTTCAATCTCTGTAAGCTTGCCGTTGCCTACCTCAAGCATATCAGGATCATTCCAATGTCCCGGTCCGGCATGCTCGTATAAGCCGATTGTGCGATTGTAAAGCAGATGGATGCTTGTCCAATTTGGAAGAATATCGTGCGTAGTTCTCCACAAATTACCTGCCTTGCTGCCCCAATTCCATGGATGAGCAGTACCCCACTCGCAAATTGAGAAGGTTATCGGCTTTTCCTGCGTATGTGTAAACATAGCCCACTGGCTTGTAGCATTCTTAAGCGCAGCACCCATACGCCTGTACTGAATATAAGAGGAGTCCGTAAGAGTGATAACAGGATTTTTAAGAGTGATTGTGTTGACACCCTGCTTAAGCTCAATATATATCTGTGCTCTTCCTGTATCACTGAATCCGTTTCCTTCAGGGAAAAAGATTTCATAAATCTTGTCGTTAACAATAACCTGCATGTACTGCTTATGTCTTGAGAATGACTTGTGGAATACGGCAGTAAATACATACTTACCTCTTTCCTCAATATCGACATCAAAGCTTGCAGTGCCTGCTCCAAATCCGAGGTAGCCGATTGCCTTCTTGCTTGGAACATCATTCATTTTCATAACCCTTGCTCTTCCTGTAAGCTTAGCCTGCTCCGGCTTAAGCTTAATATCAATAGAGGTTTCCGGCTTATTGAGCGTTACATATTCGATTGCAGGGCAATCGCCGTGAATTCTTTGCTTGTGGCAAAAATCGTATTTAAAATACTCGCATCCCCATGAAGCAAGCGTCTTTGCATCAAGATCCTCGTTGCCGAGCGATGCCGGCAAATCCTCACAGGTCAGTGTGCCGTTTGATGAATAAAGACCAACCTTAAGACCAAGCTTGTTAATGTCCTTGATAAGCTTTGGAATACCGCGGCTGAATGTCTTTAAGTCGCCTTGAAGCTTACCGTCAGCGTCCCTCATTGAGCTTTGCCAGCAGTCATCAAGGTTGATATAGCGATAGCCTGCAGCCTCCAATCCACTGTTCTTAACGGCGTTTGCAACCTCCATAATAAGATCCTGATCAATGTGATTTCTAAAGGTGTTCCAGCTTGACCAGCCCATAGGCGGAGTTGCCGCCTCGCCGATAGGATAATCCTCGTCCTCGCTGATGTCCATAGTCAGCTTAGTCGGGAGAAATATTTTTTTCATAGCGCAAAGAGGACACTTGCCGTTTACCTTCATAATCATAAACCACGAAACAAACAAAACAAGAAGTATGGCAAGAATTGCAAACAATATAATTAAAAAGATTTTCATAACCCTATCTCCTTAAAAAACTCAAGCTCTTCCTTTGCAAGAGTAATTGTCCTTTCATCATCAATATTTTTCACGGTGCTCATCATGTGAGACGGTGTCTTTTTAATGTTATACGCAAATCTGTAACACCAAGCCATCGGCAGCAGCCAAGGTCTACCGTCGAGAAATTTGATGTATGATGCCTTTCTCAAGGATGAATATGACGGAAACGCAAGCTTAATTGCAAGAGCAAATTTACCTTGCTTTTTATCACCGTTATCAAAGGCACCAACCTGCCTCAATCTTGAAACAGTGTAGCTGACATCATCCTTCATTGAGCCGAACACGCCGTCCTCAATGAGATATTGGCACACTCTTTCAGTGTTAGCTGTATATATTTCGCCGTAACCAAACCACTGCATGCAAACACTTAAAAGCACCCTTGCAAAATGAGAAAGTCCTATTTTATCAAGAATGTCAAAAACGACATTAAAATCAATGCTTTTATGCTTAAGCAAAAACGCAATATCAAGTACAAATCTAATACCTGCGCCCGTATATTTGAGATGATTTGCAGTATGGGCTATCATGTAAGCAAGGTGAAAGCTGTCATCAAATTCGCCATGCACACCGTCAAACACTGCATACTCAAATGCATCCTCAAAGCCGTTTTTAACCTCATTGTCAACAAGACTTGTATGAAGCTCGACAACGACATTATCTCTTTTATAATTTATAACTGTACCGTTTGAAAAATATTGCTCAAATCCGATTTTTTTAAATGCTGCATCGGCACTCTCAAAATCCTTCATATCGACAAGCAAATCAATATCGCCCATTGTGCGACTCTCCGGCACTGTATAAAGGCTTCTAAGCACTGCGCCCTTGAAAAAAACATGCCTAACATTTGATTTTTCAAGCTCGTTTTTAATATCATCAAGTGCATTTGACTGCGACTCATATATAAAAACAATGTCAAAAAAGCAGTCTAAAAGCTTTTTCCTAATATCATTTGGGACAGTGTCAATGCCATTCAAAACGCAGTGGCACACACCCAAAAGATTATGATGCCTTGCAAGGCTGATAAACGCAGTCCAGTCAATATCATTACTGATTTCAGGCGCACCGCCGTTGACTGCGCATTTACAAACGCTTAAAAGCAGCTCTTCTTCCTTTTTCATTTTATCCAAATACTGCTGCGCCGATAACAAGGCTTAAAATACTGATAATCAATCCTGCGATAAAGACACCGATTGCGATAACGCCAAAGCTCTTTTTCTTGTCAAGGTGAAGAAGCGATGCAAGAAGCGCGCCTGTCCATCCGCCTGTGCCCGGTAAAGGAATTGCAACAAAAAGCAGCAGTCCCCATACACCGTATTTATCAATCTTATCTCTCTTTTTCAGAGTTTTATTTTCAAGTCCGTAGATGATTTTGTTGATTCCGGGTACTTTTTTTAATACTTCAAATATCCAGTTTATCAAAAGAAGAATAAACGGAATAGGTAATATATTACCTAAAAAGCTTATAACAAATCCGACAAACGGATTCATTCCAAGAAGAACAATGGCTGTGAACATTCCCAATCTGCACTCAAGAATAGGGCAAAGCGAAATAATAAACACAACCAACCAATCAGGTATGCCATGTGCGGAAAGAAATTCCTGTATTGTTTGACAAATCGCCTGCATAATCAATCTTCCTCCGTAATATAGTTGTTTTTAATCAAAAATTTTTTTGCTTCCTTCAAAATTCTTTTGTCATTCACAAATTTGAGATTATTCACTGCTCGCTCATACGGCAACCAAACATAATCATCAATTTCCGACTTTTGAATAATTGTCCTGTCATCGTTTGTTGTGCCGACAAAAACAGTCACCCTCTTGTCAATCGAATCTCTTATTTTATATTCGGACACCTCTTTAAAGCCGTCGTGAATATCAATATGAATTCCCGCCTCCTCAAGCACCTCGCGTTTTGCAGCTGCAACGGCGTCCTCACCCATTTCGATATGTCCCTTGGGAAATCCCCAATGCTCCGAACGCTTATTTTTAATCAAAAGATACCTGATTGTACCGTTGATATTCCTGTAAACAACTGCGCCGCTGCTGCTTTCATACAGGCAACGAAGATTGTAGTTAGGAAAATCGCGCTCAATGTTAATCATTTTCAAAATATCAATATTTATAAATCTTGTGCTTTTCGGTGCTATTATCCAAATAGGCTTTTTTCTGCCGTCTATGCTGTTAAGCACCGCAATCACCCTACCGTCAAAATTACTGACTGCATGATCCACTCCCATAACGAAAGCGTACTCGTCCTCGGTATTATAGATTTTTCCGTAATTAAGCGGGTAGGTGAAGCCTGTGTCGTCTGTTGAACCAATAGATTTAACAATTTTGGCTCTGACGCATTT
>CAMGDK010000088.1 GCA_946042285.1 uncultured Clostridia bacterium
TGAAATAAATTTAGTCATAAATCGCTCAAATTCCGCAGCTTAATATGTTTTATACTTTAAATCTGTTACAAATTGTGATAAAATGCACTTGGACCAAATCCAAGTGCATTTTTTTGAGGGATAAATTATGGATAAGAATAATTTTTCACAACACATAAATCAAAACAGAATCACAATTAACGACCCCTTTTGGAGTAAATATATTGAGCTTGTAAGAGATGAGGTTATACCGTATCAATACGAAGCTCTTAATGATAGAATTGACGGGGCTGCAAAAAGCTATTGCATAAATAATTTTGTTAAGGCGGGAAAAATCGCAAAGGATATTAGTAACGGAATTATTCCACCTGTTTATCCCGAGGATAAGTGGGAATATACTGATGACAACTGTGATAAAAATTCGTTTCACGGTTGGGTATTTCAGGATTCCGACATTTACAAATGGATTGAGGCAGTAGGCTTTTCACTTATTCATAATCCGGATAATGAGCTTGAGGAAAAAGCTGATCAATGTATTGACTTAATTTGCAATGCGCAGCTTGAAAACGGCTACCTTGACACGCTTTACATTATCAATGACACAAGCAAAATATTTACGAATTTAAAGGATAAGCATGAGCTTTACTGCTTTGGTCACATGGCGGAAGCAGCTGTCAGCTATTACAATGCAACAGGTAAAAGAAAGTTTCTCGATTCAACTTGCAAATTTGCCGATTTGATTTGCAACACCTTTAACGATAACAATATCAAGGGCTATCCCGGTCACGAAATTGCCGAAATGGCACTTGTTAAGCTATACAAGGCAACAGGCAAAAAAAGATACCTCGACACCGCTGATTTCTTTATAAGGCAAAGAGGCAGCAAGCCATACTACTTTGACATGGAGCGCGGATACGACAGAAAGGACGATTCACTTGACTACTTTTACAATCAGGCTCATGTTGAGCCTGTAAATCAAGATGAGGCGGTAGGTCATGCAGTAAGAGGTGTATATCTGTACAGCGGTATGGCAGATGTTGCAAGGGAGCTTGTTAACGAAAAGCTTTTTGATGCATGCGAAAAAATATGGGATAATATTGAAAACAAAAAGCTTTATGTAACAGGAGGAATTGGTGCAACGGTTGACGGCGAAGCATTTTCATTCAATTATGATTTGCCAAACGACCTCGCCTACTCCGAAACCTGTGCTTCAATCGGCTTAATATTTTTTGCAAGAAGAATGCTTGAAATTGAGCCTAATAGAAAATATGCAGATGTTATGGAAAGAGCTTTATACAATTGCGTCCTTTCGGGAATGGCTGAGGACGGTAAATCGTTTTTCTATGTTAATCCGCTTGAGGTGTTGCCTGAAGCGTCACACAAGGATTCAAGAAAACGGCACATAAAAACAGTTAGGCAAAAATGGTTTGGCTGCGCCTGCTGTCCTCCTAATCTTGCAAGGTTAATTTGCTCAATCGGAGAATACTCCTTTACCGAAAATGATAATACTGTTTTTTCTCACCTTTTTGTAGGAGGAAGAATATCAACAAGACACGGTGAAATCACAGTTAATTCAAGCTATCTTGACAACGGTAATGTTTCGTTTAGTATCAAGCCGAATGAAAGCTTTAGCTTTGCAATAAGAATTCCTAAATGGTGCAGGAATTTCAGCATATCAAAGGACTATGAGCTGATTGACGGATACGCTTATATTAAAATCGACAGTGAGTGCGATATTGATGTGTGCTTTGAAATTAAGCCGAGAATTGTTTGCTGCTCAAACCTTGTCAGAGCAAACATAGGCAAGGCTTGTGTTATGCGAGGTCCGGTTGTTTACTGTGCCGAGGAAATCGACAACGGCAAAAATCTTCAGCTACTAAGGCTGTCACACGAAAAGGAATTAGATTATGACGGTGAGTTCATAATTGCAAACGGCTTCAAGGAGAAAATCAACGAAGATTTATATTATGATTTTGATGGTAAAACAAAGGAAAAGGAATGTCAAATCAAGCTAATCCCCTACTGCAAGTGGGGTAACAGAGGGGAAAATGAAATGACAGTATATCTAAATTTACGGTGAAATAATGTCAAACAAAAAATATAAAAGCAAATATGAAAGATTGGCAAATCAGCCTGTTAAATCGCTGATTTCCTCGCTTGCCGCTCCTACAATTCTGACTATGCTTGTTTCTGCCTTATATAACATGGCAGACAGTTATTTTGTAGGAAAAATAGACACAACATCTGTTGCATCTGTCGGAATCGTTTTTTCAATAATGACACTGCTTCAGGCGGTGGGATTCTTTTTCGGTAACGGAAGCGGTATTGTTATCAGCAAGGAGCTTGGCAGAAAAAACAGGGCTAAGGCTGCGATTTATGCATCAACTGCTTTTTTCACCGCTGTGGGAATCGGTGTTGCTTTAGCAATATGCGGTTTCTTTTTCAGCGAGCCGCTTGCAAGGCTTTTAGGTGCAACCTCAACAACAATAAAAAGCGCGTCGGGTTATCTTAAAATAATTCTTTTAGGCTCACCGTTTATACTCGGTTCATTCGTAATGAATAATCATTTAAGGTATCAAGGCAGTGCCGTTTATTCAATGATGGGCATAGTAAGCGGCGGAATTATTAACATCTTGCTTGATCCGTTATTCATATTTTCGTTTAAGTTAGGTGTAAAGGGTGCGGCACTTGCAACAATCATCAGTCAAGCAATAGGCTTTGTTATTCTGCTTTTAGGCACTCACAAAAACGACAATATCCGTTTTTCGTTAAAATCGTTCAAATTCAGCAACGAGGTATATGTGACAATAATAAAAAACGGTCTGCCCTCACTTGCAAGACAAGGCATCAACACTATTGCAAACATTACGATGAATTTTGCGTGTGCGCCGTTTGGTGATGCGGCAGTTGCAGGAATGAGCGTTTTTAACAGAGTAATGTTTTTAGGCTTTGCCGTAACGCTTGGATTCGGGCAAGGCTATCAACCTGTTTGCAGCTTTAACAACGGTGCAAAAAGATACGACAGAGTATATGACGGGTATAAATTCACTGCAATTGTTACAACGGCAATTATCACTGCATTTGCAATACTGTCTATGATTTTTGCCCCGCAAATGATTGCCGTATTCAGAGATGATGCAGATGTAGTTCAAATCGGTGCAAGGGCATTACGATTTCAATGCATGGCGTTGCCAATTGTTGCATTCAGCACACTGACAACCATGCTAATGCAATCGCTTGAAATTTCCGGCAAGGCAACAATCCTATCTCTTTCAAGACAAGGAATTTTCTATATCCCGTTAATGCTTTTGTTACCAAAGCTATTTGGAGTAACAGGCATACAAATTGTACAACCGATTGCAGAATATCTCAGCCTTGCACTCACTCTTATTTTGGCAACAAAGGAGATTAAGAGGCTAAAAGGCTTGTCTGACAGCATAAAAAACAAAAGCATATAAAAAAACCGAAAGCAAAAATCTGCTTTCGGTTTCTTTAATGTCTTGTATCATCTTCGTAGCATTCGCAATACCGAGCCTGGAATGAGGGCTCCTCATCTCCTGCATAAAGATGACTCAAATCGCCATACTGAACACAGGTGAATATTGCCTTGCCCTGATCCCTCTCCTGCGTTACAAGCCTTGTAACAGCAGTTGGGAGTGCTACGAAATTGTGCCACATAATCATCGGTGACACGCTGAAAATACGAGATAGAATAACGCTCTCGACACCAAAATGACAAAATAAAACTATAATATCATGGTTTGAGCTTTCAACATCATAAATTCTGCCTGACTTAATATAGCCGTGCTTTTTCAGTAGCTCATCAACACCGTCACACACTTTTTCATAGTGACGCTTAACATCACCATTTTTCATAAGCTCAACATCAAGCCACTTATCGTAGGAATAATAATCATCTATGCCCGTCCAATAATTTGGCTTTCTGTCCCAGCACTGTTGCTTATTTAACAGCTTACCCACAGTACCCTGAAACTCCCTTGCCCAATCAAGCGTTTCGGCGCTTTCGCCTAACCTATCAAGAGTGTATGATGCAGTCTTTTGCGCTCTTCCGAGAGGTGAGCAATAGAAATAAATATTTTTATCCTTTGGAAGCTGCTTCTCAAGCCTTTCGGCAAGAAGCTTGGCTTCTCGAACACCTTTTTCCGTCAACGAATCTCTGACATAATCGGGATCCCCGTGACGAATAATCCATAGTTCCATATCAATCTCCTATTTTTAGATTATATCAGCAAGAGTTTTTGACATAAGAAATTCCTCAATAACATCGTCAAGCTCTTTCCATAGCAGATGTGTTTTACAATTGCAGGCATTCTCACACGGGTCTTGACCTCCGACACATGCAACAGGTGCCAAGCTACCCTCAGCGATATTAAGTATTTCGGCTATTGTGTACTCATTAGGAGATTTATTCAAGGAATATCCGCCGTTTTTACCTCTCGCACTTTTAAGTAATCCACCTTTATTGAGTGAAGAAATGATTATTTCAAGGTATTTTATTCCAACACCCTCCTCGTCGGCAATATCCTTAAGAGAAACCGGGCCTTCTTCTTGATGAGTTGCAAGATATGCCATAATTTTAAGAGCATATCTACCCTTTGTTGAGACCATCATTTTTCTTCACCTCCAAAATACGCCTTTGCTATTCTTACACTTTCCATAGCATCCTTTGCGTAAAAATCTGCATTTATCATTTTGGCATACGATTTTGTAAGCACTGCACCGCCAACCTGTACCTTGGCATCGGTATTATCGTGAATGAGCTTAATCGTTTTCTCCATATTTGGAACAGTAGTTGTCATCAATGCCGACAGGCAAACAAGCTTTGCATCATTCTTTATTGTTTCTTCAAGAACCTTTTCGCATTTTACATCCTTACCGAGATCAATTACATCGAATCCATAGTTTTCAAGAAGAACCTTGACAATGTTTTTACCGATGTCGTGAATATCGCCCTCGACGGTTGCAATTATTATTTTGTTGCCACTGCTTTGCTTTTGACCGGACATGAGAATATTAGCCTTAATAACGCTGAATGCTTCCTTTGCCGCATCGGCACTCATAAGAAGCTGCGGTAAAAAAATCTTATTGCTTTCAAAGCCGACACCGACATCATCAAGCGCAGGAATAATATAATCGTTTATTACATCCATAGCGGATGTATTTTCAAGACGCTTACCGGCAAAATGAGCAGCATCATCCTTGAGTCCTTTAATAATTGCAGTCTTTAAATCTAATGAAGAGCTTTCCCTTGGTGCCGCCTCTGCAAGTGTGACGGAATCAATATACTCTGCACAGTTATTATCGTAGCCCGAAAGCGCATTGTATGAATAATAAGCATTCATCATCGAGTCACTCAACGGATTTATAATACCGGCGGAAAGTCCCGCCTGAAGAGCAAGTGTAAAGAACGCAGTATTTATCACCTCACGCTTCGGCAATCCAAAGCTGATATTAGACACACCGAGAACTGTTGCAACACCAAGCTCATTTCTTATATAGCTTACTGCCTTAAGTGTTTCAATGGCGTTTGAGCTATCGGTTGAAACAGTCATGGTCAACGCATCAACTACAAGGTCTTTTTTATCAATACCGTATTCTGCGGCAGTATCGATAATTCTTTTTGCTATTTCAATTCTACCCTCGGCAGTGCTTGGAATACCTGTTTCATCAAGGCAAAGACAAACCGTAACACCGCCGTATTTCTTAACAAGCGGGAAAACTGCCTGCATAGAGCTTTTTTTACCGTTAACAGAGTTAATCATTGCCTTGCCGTTGTAAATACGCATCGCGGACTCAAGTGCAATCGGATCGGATGAATCAAGCTGAAGAGGTAATGACATAACGCTTTGAAGGCTATATACGGAATCTCTGAGCATTTGAACCTCGTCAATCTCCGGCAAGCCGACATTGACATCAAGTATATGCGCTCCCTTTTCCTTTTGAGCAATACCCTCTTTAATTATATAATCCAAGTCGTTATTACGAAGAGCCTCCTTAAAAAGCTTTTTACCGGTAGGATTTATTCTCTCGCCGATAATTACAGGCTTATCACCGATAGTAACGCTTGATGAATAAGAGGTTACAACCGTGTTATTCTTAGGCTCGGGAACATCGTCGGGTATATCCTTACAA
>CAMGDK010000089.1 GCA_946042285.1 uncultured Clostridia bacterium
TTGCCTCTTGTCTCGTGGGCTCGGAGATGTGTATAAGAGACAGTTGTATATATGTGATATAATGAATTTTGATTATATTATGGAGAAGTGCGTTATGGCGAAGCTTGATGGAAAAAAGAGAATAGTAGTTAAGGTTGGCACATCAACTCTTACACACGATACCGGCAAAACAAATATTGCAAGGATTGAAAGAATTGCAATGGTTTTGTCCGATTTGAAAAACGAAGGTCACGAGGTAGTGCTTGTTTCAAGCGGTGCTGTCGGCATAGGCTCGGCAAAGCTCGGATTTGCTCATAAGCCGTCGTCAACACAAGGACTTCAGGCGTCTGCCGCAGTCGGTCAGTGTGAGCTTATGTTCCTTTATGACAAAATGTTTTCGGAGTTTGGCGTTATAGTAAGTCAGCTTTTATGTACTGCCGACACTCTTGTAAATGAGCTTGAAAAGCAAAATCTTACCAACACATTTAATCAGCTTCTTGATTACGGAGCGCTTCCTATTGTTAACGAAAACGACTCTGTTTATGTTGAAGAGCTTTTGAACGGTGACAACGATTGTCTCAGCGCAAATATTGCTTCACTTATTGATGCAGACCTTCTTATTCTTCTTACAGACACGGACGGCTTATACGACTCAAATCCAAGTGAAAATCCAAATGCAAGTCTTATCAGCAGGGTTGATTGTATTGATGATGGCATCGTATCAATTGCAGGCTCTGCCGGTGAAAAGGGTACAGGCGGATTTGCAACAAAGATTAAAGCGGCACAGATTGCAACATCGGCAGGTATTCCTGTTGTGATTATGAACGGCAGCAATCCGTCTGCAATATACGATGTATTACACGGCAAAAGCGTCGGAACATACTTTTGTGCAGGGAGTGAATTATAATGTTAGAGGAAATGGGACTTAAGGCAAAGGCTGCCGCTGCATCTCTCGCAAGTGCAACAACTCAGCTTAAGAATATGGCGCTTGTTGAGATTGCAACAAAGCTTGTTGAAAATACGGATTCAATCATAAAAGCAAATGAAATTGATATTGAAAACGGCAAGGCAGCAGGCTTAAGCGACGGACTTATCGACAGGCTTATGCTCAATGCAGAGCGTATCAAGGGTATGGCTGACGGCTGCCTGCAGGTTTCAAGGCTTGACGATCCTTGTGGCAGAGTGCTTGATACGATAACAAGACCAAACGGACTTGTTATTAAGAAGGTTACATGTCCTATGGGCGTAATCGGAATAATATATGAAGCAAGACCGAATGTTACAGCCGATGCGGCAGTTCTTTGCCTAAAAAGCGGCAGTGCCGTTATTTTGAGAGGTGGCAAGGAGGCTGTTAATTCAAATCAGGCTATTGCAGAGGTTATGAGGCAAGCGGTTAAAAATGTAGGTCTTGATGAAAATGTTATTCAGCTTGTTACCGATACAAGCAGAGAGTCGTCGGTTGAGCTTATGAAAATGAAGGGCACTCTTGACTGCCTTATCCCAAGAGGGAGCAAGGGCTTGATTAGGGCTGTTGTTGAAAACTCAACTGTACCGGTTATTGAAACAGGCTCCGGCAATTGCCATATATATGTTGACAAAACCGCTAATATAGAAATGGCGGCAGATATTATATTTAATGCGAAAACACAGCGTATCGGTGTTTGCAATGCATGTGAAAGCCTTGTTATTCACAGCAAGATTATCGAAAAGGCACTGCCCGTAATCAAGGCAAGGCTCGATGAAAAAGGTGTTGAAATCAGAGGAGATGAGCGCGCATTAGCCGTTTGCCCCGATATTATTCCTGCAACCGAAGAGGATTTCGGCACAGAATATCTTGATTATATTATCAGCGTAAAAACCGTTGACAGTATTGATGAGGCTATCGCTCACATAAATAAGTATTCGACCGGTCATTCGGAGGCAATTATTACCGAAAATAACGATAATGCAGAAAAATTTATGAGAGAAATTGATTCTTCATCCGTATATCACAACGCATCAACCCGTTTTACAGACGGAGGTGAGTTTGGTCTCGGTGCAGAAATCGGTATTTCAACTCAAAAGCTTCATGCACGCGGACCGATGGGACTCGGTGAAATTACTACTACAAAGTATTTAATTTACGGAAACGGACAAGTAAGATAATGACAGAATTAGAGGAAAGAGAAAAGCTAAGAAGAAAAAGACAAAAGGCAAGAAAAAAGAGAAGGAGAAAAAAGAACTTTCTTTCTGCACTCACGGTTGTAATTGTGCTTCTTTCTGCTTTTGTAATTACAATTAAGATTTGCAATCCTGATTTTGATTATTCAACTCTTATACCAAAGGCACCGATTGATAAAATCGCAGACTTTGTAAATGAAGATATTCTCGGTAAAACAACCACAACAAAGCCTCAAACAACTACAAAGCCGACGACTACTCAAAGACCTGTTAATTCAGCAGACTATGATTATGCTGAGTTTGACGAATTTGCTTTTGACACTGCACTTCAGGGTAATCAAATCGGAAATCTTCTCAATAAGTCAAACGGTACAGTGACATATAGCTCAAGGTATATATATTATAGTATAGCAAATAAGGGCATCTATCGCTTTGAACCGGTTGAGGAGAAAAACAGTAAGCTTATTGTAGATGATTATAATTTTACATATCTTAATGTTTTAGGCGATTACCTTTATGCTATTGAGAACGGCAATACTCTTGTTAGAATTGCCGTTGCCGGCGCAAGCAAAATGAATATTGCCGATAATGTAAGATTTGTATATTTGTACAACGACAGGCTTTACTATATAGGCACGGATAATACAGTTGGATTTATTGATACCGAAAGCCTTGAAAGAACTGTTCTTTACACAGCACAGGCGGACAAGCAGGTGTTCTTTGCAGGCATTTCGCTTTCAAGAGTATTTTTTGTTTTATATGACGGAGTGGGCGAAACCTATAACGAGTATATCACCGTCAGCACAACCGATAAGACTGACAAAAAGTATTTTAGAACAGACAGCAAGGGCGGGGAAATAATCAATCTTCAGCTTGAGGGCGGCTTTATGTATTTCTACCAAAGGCAGTCGGACGGCAGCTATTCACTTTGCAGGCAAAAGTTCGGCTCTGAAAAGGTTGTTACCCTTCTTGAAAATTGCAATATGACAGATTATCCTGTTGTTTGCGCAAATAGATTGTATTTTACGGAATATGATATAGATAAGAATAGGATTAAGGCGAGAGAGCTCAACATGAACTCGTCAGATATTAAAACGATGCTTACAATGCCTGATGCCGACACAAACGGCAGCGTTGCGGTCGGCTACGGCTATCAGTATGTCTTTCTTACAGGCAGTAAATCAGGTGAAAACGGTGTACCGAATGATGATTTTGCCTTTAGGGGAAGCTGTATTTACACCTCCTCATCAGGCGACAATACCCTTAGATTTAAGGATGGAAAGCTCGTTTATTGATTTTAGTTAGATTTCGGAAAGTGGGTTAAAGGATGGATAAGTATAAAAAGCTTGCGTCTAACACTTTAATATTTGCAATCGGTACATTCTCGTCAAAGGCATTGTCATTTTTATTGATGCCTTTTGTAACAAGAATGATGGGCACCGGTGATTACGGTGCGGCAGACCTTGTTCAGCAGACGGTTAATGTGCTTATTCCCATCGTTACTCTTCAGGTCAACAGTGCGGCACTTCGCTTTTCGCTTGATAAGGCGGCGAATAAAGCAGATGTATTTACCGTCGGCGTTAGAACAACGCTGATAGGATTTACGGTTTTCCTATTTTGCGCTTATCCGTTAAGCTTCTTGACGATTAACGATTTTAGGCTCGGCGATTATATTATTTTGATAATTGCATTTGTGCTTGTTTCAAGCTTTAGACAGCTTTGCCAGCAGTTCGGCAGGGGCAGCGGTCATGTAAAGCTGTTTGCTGTTGACGGCATTATTTCAACTGCAACAACGCTTCTTTTTACAATTTTATTCCTCGGTCCGTTCAAGTGGGGTGTAACAGGCTATATCACGGCAATTATCGCATCCGATGTATGCTCTGTAATATTCTTTACATTCACTGCAAGGCTTTACAATTATGTTAAGCCAAAATGCCTTGACAAAACCATAGGCGCACAAATGCTTAAGTATTGCACACCGCTTATTCCGACAGTCGTTTTGTGGTGGATTATAAATGTGTCCGACAGATATATGGTAACATATTTTATCGATTCCTCTGCAAACGGTCTTTACACTGCTGCATCAAAGATACCGAACTTTGTTATCCTGTTTTCACAGATTTTTATTGATGCGTGGCAGCTTTCTGCCGTTGATGAATACGATAGTGACAGCAGGGCTGAATTTTTCTCAAAGGTGTTTAGAATTTACAGCGGCGGAGTGTTTGCCGTTGCGTCTGTGCTTATTCTTATGTGTCGCTTTATCACAAAAATTCTTGTGTCAAATGCGTTTTACGATTCGTGGAAATATGTACCGATTCTTATTATCGCAACAAGCTTTTCGTGTATTGTAAATTTCCTGGCATCGGTTTATATGGCGGAGAAAAAGTCGGTTATGTCGCTTCTTACGGCACTTTCCGGCGCAGTAACAAACTTTGTTTTAAACCTTGTATTTATCCCAAGGCTCGGCGCAAACGGTGCGGCAATAGCAACAGTATGCGCATTCCTTGTTGTGTTTGTAACAAGAGGAGCCAATACAAGAAGATACATCAAAATTGATTTCAAATTACCTATCTTAATCGCACAAACGGTTATTATCGCGGCACAAAGCGCTGCTATGCTTTTTGTTGAAAACGAGCTTATCCTTTATGTAGCGGAAATAATCCTTCTCGGCTTAATGCTTCTTCTCAACGCAAGGCAGATTTCAGAGCTTTTAAAGCTTGTGTTAGGCAAGCTCTTAAACAAAAAGAGGTCTTGACATTATTTGTCTAAAATGTTAATATTGCTACAATGCTATAATTTAGTATATAATAGATAAAAACAATTAAAAATATGTCGTTATTTTTAATATAATTTGGAGGATTTGTATGAAAAAGATGACTGTATCGCAAGCAAAGAAAGCTATTAGCGATAAGCTCAGCCATTTCTTTGGCGTTGATCCGGCAACTGCTACAAATGAGCAGTATTATAAGGCTGTGGCAATGATTGTTCGTGACAGGCTTTCTGAAATGAACAGTGAATTCAGAAACGAAGCAAAAGGACAGGATTCAAAGGAGATTTACTATCTTTGTATGGAATTTCTTATGGGCCGTTCTCTTCGTAATAATCTTTATAACCTTGATCTCACAGATACATTTAAGGAGGCGCTCGCTTCCTTTGATGTTAATTTAGATAAGCTTTATGACAACGAGCCTGATGCAGGTCTCGGTAACGGCGGTCTCGGAAGACTTGCTGCCTGCTACCTTGACGGACTTGCAACAAACGGCTTTCAGTCAATGGGCTATTCAATTAGATATGAGGCAGGTATCTTCAAGCAAAAGCTTGTTGACGGCTGGCAGACAGAGCTTCCTGACTTCTGGCTTCCGGGCGGTGAGGTTTGGCTTGTTCCCCGTGAGGAGAGAGCAGTAAATGTTAACTTCGAGGGCTGGATTGAGGATAGCTGGGATGGTGATTACCACCATGTAGAGTACAAGGATTGCAACACGGTAGTTGCAGTTCCTTACGATATGTATGTATCAGGCAAAGGAAAGGGTGTTTCAAGGCTTAGACTCTGGGCTGCAAAGAAGCCTGAGCTTGATATGGGACTTTTCAATTCAGGCTCATACATCAAGGCTATGGAGCGTTCAGCTATGGCAGAGGCTATTTCAAAGGTTCTCTATCCTGCCGACAACACTCCCGAGGGTAAGTCCTTGCGTCTTCGTCAGCAGTATTTTCTTGTTTCGGCTTCTATTCAGGATATTGTTCACCGTCACCTTAACAAGTATGGCACAATCGACAATCTTTCGGAAAAGATTGCTATTCATATTAACGATACGCATCCTACAATGGCTATTCCCGAGCTTATGAGAATTCTCCTTGATGAGTGCGGATACAGCTGGGATGCCGCTTGGAATATCGTTACAAAGACTATCGCATACACAAATCATACAGTAATGAAGGAAGCGCTTGAGTGCTGGAGCGAGGACCT
>CAMGDK010000090.1 GCA_946042285.1 uncultured Clostridia bacterium
TCAATAGCCTCTAAAACCTCATCGTTAGTACAGCACGGTGCCATACCGGTAACCTCACCCGTTGAAGGATTGTGGAGGTCGTACCATGTTTCAGCCTTAGAGTCTTTGAACTCGTTGTTTACAAAATATTGTAATTTTGAAACTGACATATTATTTTTACCTTCCTTATATTAGTAGTTTTCAGCCGAAAATATTATATCACATAAGCATTGTTAAAATCAATAACATTTAACAATTATTTGAGCGCTTCATAGAATATTAGTGATCAAATTCAGCAGGGTGATAATATGAAGCTTTCCGAATTAAAAATCAATCAAAGTGCAATAATTGAAAGCGTTGGAATTAGCAATCAAACGGCTCGCCGGCTTCATGAATTAGGCTTTATCAAGGGACAGAAAATAGTTTGCTCAAACATCGGCTTATTCGGCTCACCTATTGCATTCAAGCTAAGCGGTACAAAAATAGCACTGAGAAAAAAAGACGCTCAGTTGATTGGAGTGACCTTGTAATGAAAAGAAAAAAGATAGCTTTAATGGGTAATCCAAATGTCGGCAAAAGCACTGTGTTTAATGAAATAACGGGATCGCATCAGCATACAGGAAACTGGATCGGCAAAACAGTTGACTCTGCACGCGGACATTTTACCTACAAATATATCGACTATGAGTTGATTGATTTGCCCGGCACATACAGTCTAATCTCTGCCAGCAAGGAGGAGGAAATTGCTCGTGATTATCTTTGCTTTGAGGAAATAGATTGCGTAATTGTCGTTGTAGATTCAACAATGCTTTTGAAAAACCTAAACCTCGTTTACCAAATTACAGAGGTTTGCAGTAATGTTATTCTTTTGCTTAACATGACGGACGAAGCAAAAAAAAGAAACATTACGATAGACAAAAGCAAGCTTGAAGGAATGCTGAATATTCCCGTTGTCAAATCGACTGCGAGAAGCGGCAAAGGAGTAAATGAGCTGCTTGAGCAAATTCACCTAATATGCACCGGTCAAAAGGAGTACACTCCGGATAGGATATTTTACGGTTATGAAACGGAAAAGCAAATAAGCATTTTGAATGATGTCATAAGCAGGTACATACCAAATGGCAAATGTGAAAGATTTTTCTCACTGCGACTGATAGAGAATGACACAGGCTTTAGCAAATCCTTTAAAAATCACATTAGCGACATCAAGGATTATGAGCGGATAATTAAGCGTGCAAAAAGATGCAAAAGCGAAATATCGATCAACAGCATTTCAAAGCAAATACTTGAAGCGACAAGCAGAAAAGCCATAAAGACCGCAAGCGAGTGTGTAACAACGCTACCGTCAAAAAAAGAACGATTTGACGATGCATTCGACAGGCTGTTATTAGGGAAAGGCACATCAATCTTAATCATGCTTATTATGCTTGGCGTTGTTCTTTGGATTACTATTATCGGCTCAAATTATCCGTCGGAGATATTAAGAGGATTATTTGACCGATTTGAGATTTGGTGTTATACCGCTTTAAATGATATAGGTGCACCGACAATACTCACCGACATGCTTGTAAACGGCATATTACGCGTCTTATTGTGGGTCGTTGCGGTTATGCTACCGCCGATGACAATTTTCTTTCCCTTGTTTTCTATTCTCGAAGAAGCAGGAATACTGCCACGCTTTGCGTTTAACCTTGACAGACCGTTTGAGCGGTGCGGCGCGTGCGGTAAGCAGGCACTGTGCACCTGCATGGGACTTGGTTGCAACGCAGTAGGAGTTACAGGATGCAGAATAATCGACTCGCCGAGAGAAAGACTGATTGCAATTATCACAAACTCTCTTACTCCGTGCAACGGAAGGTTCCCGCTTTTAATTGCTATTATTTCAATGTTTTTCTGTAAGAACAGTATCGGTGCGGCGACAATGCTTCTCGGCTTTTTAGTGCTTTCAATATGCATGACCTTCGTCAGCTCAAAGGCTCTGAGTAAATCTGTTTTAAAGGGTAAGGGCAACTCCGTCATCATGGAGCTACCGTCATATAAATCGCCGAGGATATTCAAAATCATCAAGGACACAATAAGAGAAAAGGTGCTGTTTGTTCTTTTAAGAGCGATAGTAGTTGCTGCTCCGGCAGGACTGGTTATTTGGCTGCTTGCCAACATTACCGTAAACGGTGTATCTCTTCTTGCGACAATAAGCGATTTTCTTGATCCCTTCGGGAGAATTATAGGGCTTGACGGTGTTATGCTGCTTGCGTTTATATTGAGCTTTCCGGCTAACGAAATAACTATACCTATTGCGCTGATGACATACCTTTCCACAAACGAGCTTTGTGATTATTCTTCACTCAACGAGCTGAAAACAATTTTTACTGACAACGGATGGACAACGACAACTGCATTATGTACATGTATCTTTTCACTGTTTCATTTTCCGTGCTCAACAACGCTGATTACCATATATAAAGAAACAAAAAGTGTTAAATGGACATTTATTTCAGTGATTGTACCGCTGATTTGCGGAGTTGCACTTTGCGGATTCATTAACTTGATTTCTCATTTATAGCAGATAAAAAGCCGAGTCGGAGAGAATCCGATTCGGCTTTAATTTCACATTATTATATTACATTATTACAATTTAGCAATTTCTTCTCTAAACGCTTCTGCGCTGTCAAATTCCTTGTAAACAGACGCAAATCTAACATAGGCAACCTCGTCAATAGCCTTAAGCTTTTCCATAATAAGCTCGCCTATTCTTGATGAAGAAACCTCTCTGTCGATAGCAGACTGAAGTGTAGCCTCAATTTCGGAAATAGCATCCTCAAGCTCTGACACGGTAACAGACCTCTTTTCGCATGCGCGAAGCATACCCTTTAATATCTTATTACGATCAAACACCTCTCTGCTCTTATCCTTTTTAATTACGATGATAGGAACATCCTCGATGATTTCATAGGTTGTGAAACGCTTACTGCATCTCATGCACTCACGACGGCGGCGTATTCTTGAATTTTCATCAGTCGGGCGTGAATCAATTACCTTGCTTTCCTCATATCCGCAAAAAGGACATCTCATGCCATTCATCCTCCATACATTTGATGATAGAATGATTATAACACAACATATAGTGAATTGCAAGCATTTTTACTTTACAACAATATATTGATTATTCAGCGATTATCAAGACTATGCTCCTTTTTATTGTATAGGAACATCCAAACTGCCATTGCGCAAATAATAAAGTAGCCCACAAACGAAAGTGCATCCGGAACCTGACCGCCGAGGAAAAAGTATCCGCTAATCGCAGTGAAAATAACATTTGAATAATCGTAAATTGAAATTTCTCTGCTTGGTGCGAATGTATAAGCCGCTGTAATTGAAAACTGTCCGCCGGCAGCACACAAGCCAACCATAAGCAGATAAATCCACTGCTCCTTTGTCATCGGATGAAAATCAAATATCAAATACGGTACGGTAAACAGGCAGGAAAACATTGAAAAGAAAAACACAGTAAATCGTCCGTTTTCACCCTTATTACCCATGTGTCTGACAGCAGTATAAGCGGCTCCTGCAGCTATACCGCCTGCAAATCCGCAAATTGAAGGAATAAGCTCAACATTTGAAAGTGTAGGCTTAATGACAAACATAGCGCCTACAAACGCTACCGCAATTGCTGCTGCCTGCCTCGGCTTTACCCTTTCCTTTAAAAATATTGCCGAAAAAATAAGCGTAAAAAACGGACTCATCTTATTAAGAATTGCCGCATCGGCAGTTGAAGCCATTTTTGTTGTGGCGTAGAAATTACCGAAAACACCCATAAGTCCGACACCCGAGCGAATAAGATGATACGGCAAGCAGCCCTTTGCCGGCTTAAACGACTCTTTATTTTTCAAAAGAGCTGTGCTTGCAATAATAAGAGCAACAAGATTTCTGAAAAAAACCTTTTGAAAAACAGGTACATCGCCGGAAAGATTTATAAAGCTGCTCATTCCGCTAAAGCACAATGCCGACAGCAGAATACATATAACACCCTTACTTCTGTTACTTAACCTTGACATAATCCTTCCAAATAAACCTTACTTTCCTTAAGCTCCTTCGCTACATCTAAGCTGCCGGAGTATATTTCTATTACATAGCTGCCGTCATAATTGACCGAATCAAGAATTGATTTTAGCCTTTTAAAGTCAAAATTACCCTTGCCCGGCGGCAAGCAATCGCCATATCGTGCATTATCACTGATATGAACATGCTTTATTTCATTTTTAAACTCGTTAAGAAATTCGAATGTATCCTGTGACGCTCTGACTGTTTGCTTAATATCAAACACCATATTAAAATCACTGCCGAGATTTTGTCTCATTTTTTTGCAAAAATCAATGCTTTGACTTTTGAAGCGATTAACATTCTCTTGGCAAACGGTAACACCCTCTCGCCTGCCGATTTCAACAAGCCTTGAAAATCTTTCAAAATATCTTTCATCAGGGATAGGAATTTTCGGTGTAGCAACAGCGCCGTGAATAACAACATAGCGCGCACCGAGCATGGCTGCCGCATGACATGTTTTGTCATATATACCGATGAAATCATCAAATCTTCTCTTGTAATCCGTAAAGATACATGATGACTCAAGAAAGCTTGAAAACGGATGAACAGACACTATATTTACAGAGCGCTCGTCTGCAATTGCCGAAAGCTCCTTGACAAATGGCTCATCAAGCTCTGACATAGCGTTCATGAAGATTTCCGTATTTTTAAATCCTAAATCGACAACCTTCTTTAATGCTTTTTCGGTTTCAAGCGGATAAAAGCAGGCTGTTGATGCACCTAAATTAAAGCTCATTTTTCAAGCAGCTTCTCAATACAAGCGATACGAACACAGATGCAAAGAAGCTCTGCGGCGAGGTCAAGCTCTTCAACAGGAGGATATGACGGAGCAATACGAATATTGCTGTCGTTAGGATCAATACCGTATGGATAAGTTGCACCCACCGTTGTAAGAGTAACACCTGCCTCTTTACAAAGCTCGCCTACTCTTTTTGCGCAGCCGTTCATAACATCAAGGCTGATGAAGTATCCGCCCTTTGGATTAAACCAGCTTGCAACACCCTTATCACCGAGCTCGTTACTAAGATGAGAAAGGACGATGTCAAACTTCGGTTTAAGGATTGCGGCATGCTTTTTCATGTGATTGAGAACGCCCTGTGCATCACCGAAGAACTCAACATGTCTGTGCTGATTCATTTTATCATAACTGATTGTTTGAGCATTAAGACGCTTTTTAATTGCGGCAATATTGTTGTCACTTGCAATAATTGCAGAAACGCCGGCACCTGAAAAAGTAATCTTTGATGTTGAGCAAACCTCAATAACCATATCCTCATTGCCGAAATCTGCAAGAATATCAAAGATGTTCAAAAGCCTGTCGCCGTCATCAACAAGGTCGTGAATGCAATAAGCGTTATCCCAAATAATTCTGAAATCCTTTGCCGCAGGATTAAGAGCGGCAATACGCCTTACTGTTTCGTCGCTGAATGTGATACCCTGTGGATTTGAATACTTCGGCACGCAGAACATACCCTTAACGCTTTCGTCGTCAACAAGCTCCTCGATAACATCCATATCGGGACCTTCTGCCGTCATAGGTACGTTTATCATTTCAATACCGAAATGCTCACAGATTGTAAAGTGTCTGTCATAGCCGGGTACAGGGCAAAGGAACTTCACATTGTCAAGCTTGCACCAAGGAGTGTCGCCTGCGCCGTGTGTGAAGCACTGTGATATATAGTCAAACATAAGTGTAAGGCTTGCATTAGGACCGATGATAACATTCTTGCTGTCAACACCCATAAGATCCGCAAATAGCTTTTTACAGCTCGGGATACCGTCAAGAATACCGTAGTTGCGACAATCAACTCCGTTTTCAACATAATTCTTTATATCGTTAAGACCGTTTGATAAATCAAGCTGATCTGCACCGGGCTTGCCCCTGCTCATATCAAGCTTAAGATTTTTTGCCTTAAATGCATTGTATCTTTGCATAAGCTCTGACTGCTCTTCAAGCAGCTGAGCCTCGTTCATTTCTGTATAAAGCATATACAA
>CAMGDK010000091.1 GCA_946042285.1 uncultured Clostridia bacterium
GCGATAGCTTTCTTTAGTACATGTGATTATTTATTTACAGATTCTGCAATACCCTCTGCAAGTCCTGCAAGGCCTTGAATTTCCGAAGGAATAATAATCTTTGTTGCCTGACCGTCAGCTGCCTTAGAGAACGCCTCGAGAGCTTTTAGCTTAATAACGGCTTCGTTTGCATCTGCCTGATTTAAGAGCTTAATTGCGTTTGCAGTAGCCTCCTGAACCTTAAGAATAGCATCTGCTTCACCTTCAGCCTCTTTGATTTTTGCTTCCTTAACAGCCTCTGCATGCAGAATTGCGGATTGCTTTTCTGCCTCTGCTTCAAGAATCTTTGATTCCTTGTGACCTTCTGCTACAAGAATTCTTGACTGCTTTTCACCCTCTGCACGAAGAATTGACTCTCTTCTTTCGCGCTCTGCCTTCATCTGCTTTTCCATCGCATCTTGAATTTCACGAGGAGGTATGATGTTTTTAAGCTCAACTCTGTTTACCTTAATGCCCCATGGATCGGTAGCTTCATCAAGAATTACGCGGATTTTTGCATTGATTGTGTCACGAGAGGTAAGTGTTGAGTCAAGCTCAAGCTCACCGATTATGTTACGAAGAGTAGTTGCAGAAAGATTTTCGATAGCAGATATTGGATTCTCAACACCATAGGTATAAAGCTTTGGGTCTGTAATTTGATAGAACACTACTGTATCTATCTGCATTGTAACATTATCCTTTGTAATTACAGGCTGCGGCTTAAAGTCAACAACCTGCTCTTTTAATGAAACGATTTTTGAAACCTTGTCAAGAAACGGAATTTTAACATGAAGACCTGTTTCCCATGTAGCATAGTAGGTTCCAAGTCTTTCAAGAACATAAGCCTTTGATTGCGGTACTACTCTGATGTTAACAACAACAAGAGCAACAATTGCAATGATGATGAGTAACAAAATTGCTAATTTCATAATTATTCTCCTTATAATATAAATTGTTTTGTGTTTATGTTAATTCTTTTTGCTAACCATTAGCTTGACTCCCGATATTTTTTCAACTAATACTAAAGAGTCCTTTTCAATTTCGCTTCCGTCAGTAGATCGTGCTGACCATATCTTGCCGTCTATTTTTACAAATCCTTTTGCATTTATATTATCAATGTCTTCAATGACGACTGCAGTTTTTCCGATTACGCTGTCTGCGTTTGTAGGTACTATTTGCGGCTTAATATATTTTTTTACAAGCGGTCTTGTGATAACAAGAGCCAAAACGGTAATTGCAACAAATAATACAATTTGAAGATATATAGGTGCATCGCAAAGGGAAGATATTAGCCCGGCAGCAGCACCAATTACGAACCATATAGATACAAGCTGTGTCGTTGCCGCCTCGAGAACGCCGAAACCGACTATTGCAGCTATCCATATTATGTTCATAGTTTGCTGTGATATTTCAACCATTGAAATCACCTCCACTTAAATGTATTACTATATATAGTGTCTGTATTATACCATATTTCGACAAAATAATCAATATATTGTGATTTTGCCAATTTCGAATTTACACTCTGTTAATAAATGTATCAACAGGTAGTATCTTGACAAAATTGATGTTATTCCTGTTGTATATAAAAAACGACAGATAAAACATCTGCCGTTAATCAATTGCTATTCTTGTGTGTTAAACAGCTTATCAATAAGCTCCTTCTTTTCCTTTGCACTCATTAGCCTGAATTTAAAAACCATAGCCTTTTCGAGATCGGATAATTCATTAAATGCATCATCTACTCTTACACCTTGAAATTCATCACTTGTGCTGTCTGACAGCTCAAGATGCTTATCGCTGATAAGACTATCGAGAGATATTTTATATATTTTTGCAATATCGATAAGAGTTTGAATATTAGGTGTTGTTTTGCCTATTTCATAGTATGCATAAGCACTTCTTTTTATTCCGAGAATATCAGCTAACTCTTGCTGTGTAAGACCTGCTTTATTTCTGTATTCTTTTAGTGTTGCGGACAATCTTGTGTTTTCCATATTTTACCCCGTGATTGTAATAAAGGTGTTATATCTTTATCGTAATTTGATGATACAACACATTTCGACAAAAGTCAATAACAAACCTATATGTACCAAATTATAGATAATACTATTACATTATTTGGCAATTACAAAATTTATTGACTAAATTGACAAAAGTATTACAAAATGTTACAATATTATTGCAATTCTAAGTAAGAGGGAAAATAAATGAAAAAGATAGTTTCTTGCGCTTTATCATTAGTATTGTTTTTTACATCGTTGATACCGACAGCCTTTACCGCATACTCTGAAGACTACGGTGATACACTGCGCAGACTCGGGTTTCCTACACAGTATATTCAAAAGCTTGTTGACCTTCATTCAGCGCATCCAAATTGGATATTTGAGCCTTTTAATACCGGACTTGATTGGAATACTGCCGTTGCAGGCGAGCGCTCAGTACATTCAAAGCAGTTGATTTCAAAAAGCTCGTTGTACGATTCAAGCATGTATTGCAGATGTGACAAATGCTTTGTTAATGGTAAATATGTAATTCAGGAGTCGAAAAATTGGGTTTCGGCTTCACAGACAGCCGTTGAGTATTACATGAATCCATCAAATTGGCTTGATGAAAAGCATATTTTTCAGTTTGAGTCAACTGCATACGACGGCACACAGACAAAACAGGGTGTAGAGTCGATACTTAACGGTACTTGGATGTATGACAGCCTTATTACATACAGAACAACATCAGGTAAGACGAAGCAGTACGATAGCACCACAAAGTATTCCGATGTGATTATGAAGGCTGCAAATGATGCCGGAATAAGTGCTTATTATCTTGCTGCTAAAATAAGACAGGAAAACGGCGGCGCACAATCATCTGCTACTGCCGTAAACGGTACAACAAGTCCGTTTCAGGGAATATATAACTACTTTAACATAGGTGCATATTCAGGTGCTATGGACGGCTTGTCTTGGGCAGCCGGATTTTTGAAGACTAATTGCAATGCTACCTTGTATTCAAAATACGATAGTGCAACAGGTATTGCAGGCGGAACTGCCACAGCTATCAAAAAGGGTCAGTACATGACATGGAGAGCTAATTGCGGTAACTATTATTTTGTAAGACTATATGATGAATTCAATGGCTCTTATGTTGAAGGCTTAAGCGGTTATATTCTTAAGAATCAGTGCCGCGATTCATATTTAGACAGTGCCGGTACGGGATACGGCAGACCGTGGACAAATCCGTATAAAGCAATATATTATGGTGCAAAATATATTGCCAAGAGCTTTGGAGCACAAACATCCAATTATTTGCAAAAATTCAATGTAAATCCGGCGTCAAATGCACTTTACCAAAATGAGTATATGAAAAATGTTGCCGGCGCGGCAAACGAGGCTGTCAGCACATATAACGGTTATGCTTCGGCAGGAATACTTGATGTCACAAAGAAATTTATGATACCGGTATTTAACGGCATGCCTGAGTCTCCTGCGGTTAGTAATTTGACGGTTGCAGGCTTTGATTCAAAGAATGTTTTTTTAACTTGGTCTCCGGTTGATAATGCTTCAGGTTATCAGGTTGAAATATTCAGTAACAATTCATGGAATTTCTATGCACGAGTCAGTGAGCCGTATTTGTCAGTTGAGAATTTATCACCATGTGAGAATTACGGATTTAGAGTCGTGTCATATAAGCAAATAGGTACGGATGCATGCTTTGATTTGTACAGTAATGAGGTGTGGGCAGCAACGACACCGCATAAGCTGTCAAAGCCAACGGCTACCTCAACACAATCATCTGTTACAATTAAATGGACACCGCAGAATTTAGCAGACGGATATTCAGTTTATATTTACGACAAGAAACAAGGTAAATATGTTTATTATGCAGATGCCGCCGGTATAGGAACATCAAGTATAACCTTAAAAGGCTTAAAGTCGAATACTTATTATAAATTTAAGGTGCTTGCGTATAGAAATATAAACGGCACTGTTTATACCGGTGCTTTAAGCTCTTACATTCCGATTAGAACTTTAAAGAAGAACCAAATTCAGTTAACCTCTGCAAAATCATCTAAAAAACAGAGAATAACAGTAAAATGGAAAAAGAAGAATAATGTAACAGGCTATCAGGTTATGTGGTCAACGACAAAGAATTTTAAAAAGAATTTTCTGTCAGTTAAGGTAAAAGGGAAGTCAAAGCAATCAACTACACTTAAAACCTCAAGGTCCAAAACTAAATATTATGTCAGAGTAAGAGCATATAAAACAAGTAAGGGTAAAACAACATATTATCCTTGGAGTGTTACAAAAAGTGTAAAGGTTAAATAAAGCAGAAATAAGAGATTGTTTAATCAATCTCTTATTTTTTTACACAAAAAACCGACTTGATTTCTCAAGTCGGTTTAATAATTATTTATTCAACTGATTATTCAGCATCGGGAGCATAGTAATCAACGAGCTTAGCAAGCTTGTTGTACTTCTCGATAGAATTCTCAGCAGCGATAGCAAAGAGCTGTTCAGCTTTACCGGGGAATGCTCTCTTAAGTGAAGAATATCTTACCTCACCCTCGATGAATTCAACATAGTCAGCTGACGGAGCCTTGCTGTCAAGTGAGAATGGATTTTTGCCCTCAGCAATAAGTGCAGGGTTGTAACGGAAGAGATTCCAATAGCCTGCAGCAACTGCCTTCTTCTGCTCTGTCTGGTTGAATGGCATCTTAATACCGTGGTTGATACAAGGAGCATAGCAGATGATGATTGACGGACCGTTATAAGCAGCTGCCTCCTGGAATGCCTTTAAGCACTGTGCTGCGTTAGCACCCATAGCAACCTGAGCAACATAAACATATCCATAGCTCATAGCAATCTGTGCAAGATCCTTCTTCTTAACTACCTTACCTGAAGCAGCAAACTTAGCAACTGCACCTGTTGGAGTAGCCTTTGAAGCCTGTCCGCCTGTGTTTGAGTAAACCTCTGTATCAAATACAACGATGTTAACATCCTCGTTTGAAGCGATAACATGATCAAGACCGCCGAAGCCAATATCGTAAGCCCAACCGTCACCACCGAAGATGAACTGATACTTCTTAGCAGCATAATCTGCATCCTTAAGGAAATCTGCAGCTGCATCTGCTGCTTCACCGTCAAAGCTTTCTGCCTTAAGAGCAGCAATGAGAGCCTCTGCGGCAGGAGTGTTTGTTTCAGGATTCTCATAAGTATCAAGCCAAGCCTGAGCCTTGTCAGCAACTGATGTGCCGAGAAGAACCTGTGCATCCATAGCGAGTCTTTCACGGATTTGCTTTTGTGCGAGCATCATACCGTAACCAAACTCAGCGTTATCCTCGAAGAGTGAGTTAGACCATGCAGGACCGTGACCTTTCTTGTCAACTGTGTAAGGTGTTGAAGGAGCAGAACCACCCCAAATTGATGAACAACCTGTTGCGTTTGCAATGTACATCTTGTCACCGTAAAGCTGTGTAGCAAGCTTTGCATAAGGTGTTTCACCACAGCCTGCACATGCACCTGAGAACTCAAGGTATGGCTTCTTGTACTGAACACCGATTGTATTGTTTGCAAGAACCTCCGGCTTAGCCTCAACATCAACAAGAGCGTCGTAAGACTTCTGTGAGTCAAGCTGAGAAGCGATTGGCTTCATTGTAAGTGACTTTGTAGGACATACATTTGCGCAAGAGCCGCAGCCTGTACAGTCAAGAGTTGAAACGATAAGAGCATACTTGTAAGGAGCTCTCTTATGGTCAACCATCTTTGTGCCTTCAGGAGCATTTGCAGCCTCGTCAGCAGTAAGACATACAGGACGAATAACAGCGTGCGGGCAAACCATTGAACAAAGGTTACACTGAGCACATTTTGTCGGATCCCACTCAGGAACGGTAATAGCGATACCTCTCTTTTCAAATGCTGCTGAACCCTGAGGATATACACCGTCAGCGCAGTCAACAAATGTTGAAACAGGAAGGTCGTCACCGTGAAGTCTGCCGACAGGAT
>CAMGDK010000092.1 GCA_946042285.1 uncultured Clostridia bacterium
AAAAAATAAATCGGGCTTGCACTGCAAGCCCCTACGAGTAATTTTTATTCTTCACGTTCTTTGGCGTGGTTCAGACCACTTTATCGACAGTCTAAAAAGACGAAGGACTATCCTTCGTCTTTTTTCTCATCTTCTTTATCGCCTGCATAATCTTCAATGCTGTCATCTGTATCAATAGCTTCCTCTGTCAACTCTTGAGCTTCTTCATCAGATGATTCGGTTACATTTCTCTGTTCAGCTTTATCTTCGCATTTTTCCTCTAAAAATCCGTTTTCCATTAAGGAGATAAAGTCTTCCTTAGTAAGCTTTTCTTTTTTGATAAGAGTTTCTGCTACAAGAGTAAGCTTATCAAAATGCTCCTTGAGGATTTCCTCAGTCTTTTTGTAAGCGTTATTTATAATTCTTGCAACCTCTTCGTCAATCTTAACAGATGTACCTTCAGAGTAATTCTTCATGTGACCGTAATCTCTGCCTATGAAGACCTCTTGATTCTCACCGGAATAATTTATCGGTCCGATATTTTCACTCATGCCGTATTTAGTTACCATATCGCGAGCAATCTGTGTAGCTCTTTGAATATCGTTTGATGCACCTGTTGAAATATCATCAAGTGAAATTGCTTCGGCAACTCTACCACCGAGAAGCGATACAAGTGAGTCAAGCATTTCCTTCTTTGACGAATAGTTTTCCTCCTGCGGCTGATACATTGTATATCCGCCTGCGCCCATACCTCTCGGAATGATTGAAATTTCCTGAACGGGATCATGATTATCAAGGTAATATGAAACAACAGCGTGACCTGCCTCATGAAAGGCAGTGAGCTTAAGAGCCTTATCACTGTATTTATGAGATTTCTTTTCGGCACCCATAATCACCTTTGTCATAGCCTCTTGAATCATATCATTGGTAATTGCCTTAAATCTTTTTCTTGCGGCTAAAATAGCAGCCTCATTCATAAGATTTTCAAGGTCTGCACCAACAAATCCTATTGTGTTTTTTGCAACCTCTTTAAGATCAACATCCGGCGCAAGAGGCTTATTTTTTGAATGAACCTTAAGTATTTCCTCTCTGCCCTTTGTGTCAGGTCTGCCAACCGTAATCTGTCTGTCGAATCTGCCCGGTCTGAGAAGAGCGGGATCAAGTACATCCGGTCGGTTAGTTGCAGCGATAATAATAACACCCTCGTTTGCACCGAAGCCGTCCATTTCAACAAGCAGCTGATTCAAGGTCTGCTCACGCTCATCGTGACCGCCGCCCATACCGGCACCTCTGTGACGACCGACTGCATCAATCTCATCAATAAAAATAATTGCAGGAGATTTTTTCTTTGCCTGTTCAAAAAGATCTCTTACTCTTGATGCACCGACACCGACATACATTTCTACGAAATCCGAGCCGGAAATCGAAAGAAACGGAGCACCGGCTTCGCCGGCAACAGCTCTTGCAAGGAGTGTTTTACCTGTACCCGGAGGTCCGACAAGAAGTACACCCTTAGGTATCCTTGCACCAAGATCGGTAAATCTTTGCGGATCTCTAAGAAATTCTACAAGCTCCTCAAGTTCCTCCTTCTCCTCGTCACAACCTGCAACATCCTTAAAGGTAGTCTTTCTCTTTTCGTCATTTTCCGCATTCTTTGTTTTAATTTTTCCAAAGCCCAGTGTCTTGTTGGTTTCACTGGTCATTGTGGCTGACATTTTTCTAAACGCAACAATTCCAAGACCGGCAATAAGCACAAACATCAACAAGGACGGAAGCATGCTCAAAACAGCTGACGAGCTTGTATTGCCTTTATCGTAATCAAAAATAATCGGCTGTCTTGTGTGAGTTTCGTTATACTCATCAACACTTTCTCTTATATCATCAAGAAAAATCGCTACATTAGGAACAGAATACTGTTTTTCTTCTTTAGGTTTAAGAAAAGTTTTATAAACAAGATTGCCACTTGACAAATCAAGGCTGAATTCACAAATCTCGTTATTCTTAAACATTGTAACGATTTGAGAATACTTGACATCTTCTGTTGTCTGCTGATTTGCAAAGAAAATTACCGAGCCTATCAAAAGAACAGGTATCAAAATATAAATCAGCATTGATTTCCAATTTTTTGCCATATTATTCATTCTATATCCTCCAAAGGAAGCTTGATTGCTAATACTTTTTTAGTGGTACTGTCGATTTTCACTCTCTCGTCTGTACAAAATCCAATAACTCCGATTACGCCATCATCATCGCAAACAACATCAACATCAAATCTTTGCTCTATTGGGATAGAAAGCTCGTTAAAAAGCTTTTTCAGTGATTTGGTACAATTTCTGTTAGCGGGTGAAATTTTATCACCAACAGCTCGTTTTCTAATTATCGTATCGCCATTGATTTTATCATAGTCACAATAAAAATCAATATTTTGCGAATTAAATTCATCAATAGTTAAAATTTGGGTAATATATTCATTTTTACTACTTATTAAATTATATTGAACAGCTCTTAATGTATCGTTACTTGAAACGGCAAAGAAATCACCTTTGATTTGAACCTTTGATTGTTTATCCAAAAGCTTAAAAACTTCCTCAAGGTGTAACCTATCAAGCTCAATCTTATTTTCAAGAAAATATTTCTTTATTATTCTTTTTGATATTGCTGCATCCAGCTTCTTTAGACCGCTTACCGAAATACCTCTTTCACTAACAACGCTTTCGTATGCATTATCAACACAATTCTCAATATAGCTATAATCTTCATTCAAATCGTTGATGAGCGAGTTAACAGAGATTTGATAACCTGAATTGAGTGATTTTAACAAAGGCAGTACATTATTTCTTACAAAATTACGAGAATAATCATTGGTTAAATTAGTAGAATCAACTCTGTAACAAACAGAATTAGCATTACAATAATCTCTGATTTCTTCACAGGTAATATTTATAAGAGGTCTTATTATGTTATCCCTAACAGGAGGAATACCGCATAAGCCCTTTAAGCCTGTACCCCTTGTGATTCGTTGCACAACTGTTTCAATATTGTCGGTAAGATTATGCGCCGTTGCAATTTTGTCACATCCTAAAGAGGAGAAAAACTCGTATCTTTTGTTTCGAGAATACTCCTCTACGCCGAGATTAGCTTCTTTAGCTTCTTCAACAGCATTTATGGATAGCTTATGAAATTCGATATTATTATCATTGCAAAAGCTTTCTACAAACAATGCATCATCAAGCGACTCTTTCCCTCTAATACCGTGTTCAATGTGAGCAACAGCAATATCAATTTCGTATTCGTTCTTCAACAATAAAAGAATATTTAAAAGTGCCATAGAGTCAGCTCCGCCGGACACACCGACAGCAACCCTGTCACCTTTTTGGAGCATGTTATATTTATTTATCGTTTCTTTAACTTTACTGATCATAATGTGTATCAACAGATCTAAAGCGTGTAAACTCCTTATCAAATGTTAACTCAATCGAGCCGGTTTTACCGTGACGGTTTTTTGCAACAATCAGTTCTGTTTTATTTGCATCAATTTCATCCTGCTTGTCCTCATCAACCTCACTTCTGTAATAATCCTCTCTAAACAAGAACATTACAATATCGGCATCCTGCTCAATCGAGCCCGATTCTCTTAAATCGGAAAGCTGCGGCTTGTGATTCTTTCCGTGTCCCTCGGTTCCTCTTGAAAGCTGAGCACAGCAAACAACCGGAATATTTAAATCCTTTGCCATCATTTTAAGATTTCTTGTAATTTCCGAAACCTCTTGAACTCTGTTTTCTTTTTTTACTGCTGAAGCAATAAGTCCAAGATAGTCGATGATAATGCAATCAACATTCTTCATCCTGCGTACTCTTGATTTAATTTCGGGAACCGTGATAGCAGAGGTGTCGTCAAGATAAAGCTCCACATCATTAAACTGACCGGCAGCGTTACCGAGGCGAACCCACTCGTCAGGAGTTAATTCACCCGACTTAAGCTTTTGAGACTCAACACCTGCCTGCGATGAAAGTAATCTTTCTGCAAGCTCCTCCTTAGTCATTTCAAGGCTAAAGACAACACATTTCTTTTTTGCTGACATTGAAACATTTAGCGCAAGGTTCAACGCAAAGCTCGTTTTACCCATCGCAGGACGGGCACCGATAAGGATTAAGTTGCCTCTGTTAAGTCCGAGTATATACTTATCAAGCATACCGAATCCGGTTGGTACGCCTTTATATTTTTCTTTATCTTCACCGGTGATAAGTGTCAATCTGTTATAAACATCGTTGACAATTACCTCACTGATTTTTGTAGGTCCGTTTTTCTCCTTGCCCTGACGAATATTATATATTTGCTGCTCAGCGCTGTCGAGAATTGCAGATGCATCAGCCTCTCCACCCGTCGCTCTTTCGATTATATCGTTTGAAACATTCACAAGAGCGCGCAGATAATACTGCTCCTTAACTATTCTTGCATAGTATTCAACATTAGCGGTTGAAGGCACTGACTGCGCAAGCTGTAACAGATAATCTCTGCCGCCTGCAGTGTCATATAAGCCTTCTTTTGTAAGAGCATCTGCAATAATAACCGGATCTATCGCCTTTGAATTTGTGTACATAAGCATCATGGCACTGAATATTGCCTTATGCTGCGGAAGATAAAAGCAGTCAGCATTTATTTGAGACACGACCTCTTCCATGCAGCTCGGTTCAATAAGAACGCATCCCAAAACAGATTGCTCTGCTTCAAAATTAAAGGGCATATTCATACCGGATGCAAGAGCATTAGCACTTCCAGCCATCTGTTAAGCCTCCGACACCTGAACAAAGATTTTAGCCGAAATCTCGGGATAAACCTTTACTTCAGCCTGAACAGTTCCAAATGCCTTAATGTCATTCATAACAATTTTTCTTTTATCAATGCTTATACCAAGATCATCACTGATTTTTTTAGCAACATCCTTAGATGTAACAGAGCCGAAGAGCTTACCGTTAGCACCCGCCTTTGCCTTTAAGCTGAATGTTTTACCTTCAAGCTTATCGGCATCCGCCTGCGCAGCTTTAATTTCCTCAGCCTTGTGGAATTTTTTTGCCGATTCTTTGTTATTAAAATCATTCATAGCTGCCGAATTAGCCTCAATTGCAAGTCCCTTCGGAAAAAGAAAGTTCCTTGCATAACCATCCGAGGCATTTACGAGCTCACCTTTTTTACCAAGGCTTTTAACATCCTGTTGTAAAATAACCTTCATTTATTTGTCCTCCTATATTTCCATCAAAATAGGCAGTATCATAGGACTGCGTTTTGTCTTTTCGTACATTAAACGGGAAACCTCGTCTTTAAGCTTTGTCTTTACCGTGTTCCAATCTCTGCAATTACTGTCGTAGCATTCATCAATAATTCTGCACGACAAATCCCTTGCGGCATGCATGAGTGCCTCATTCTCCCTCACATATACAAATCCTCTTGAAACAACATCGGGACCGCTTACAACATAGCCTGAAGCATTGTCAATTGTTGCAACAATTATGATGATACCATCCTGTGACAAATGCTTACGGTCGTTAAGCACGATATTACCGACATCGCCTACACCGAGACCATCGACATATATTTCTCCCGACGGCACCTTGCTGTCATATTTAATTTCTTCTTGATTTATCTTAATTCTTTCACCAATATTTCCAACATAAATATTGTCGGGATGAATACCCATTGACAGAGCAAGATTTGCATGCTTTTGAAGATGCTTTTGCTCACCGTGAACAGGAATGAAGTATTTAGGCTTAACAAGTCCCATCATAAGCTTTAACTCTTCCTGGCAAGCGTGACCGGAAACATGAACATCATACATCTTTTCGTAGATGACCTCGACGCCGTGCTTCATAAGCTCGTTAACGACATTACCAACCATTTTTTCGTTACCGGGAATAGGTGTAGCCGAAATAATAACATAGTCGTTTGGTGAAAGCGTAACCTTTCTATGCTCTCCAAAGGCAATTTTAGTAAGGGCAGACATAGGCTCGCCCTGTGAACCTGTTGTTATAATTACAAGCT
>CAMGDK010000093.1 GCA_946042285.1 uncultured Clostridia bacterium
CACCTAAGCCTTCGTCGGCAGCGTCAGATGTGTATAAGAGACAGTTCTATTATACTTAATATGTGATTATTACTTATGAGGTGACTATCGTGAAAACAAATGCTACATATTTTGTGAACGACGAAAACAAACCGCTTCGTTACGGCGAGATAAATTTAATCAACCCACTGCGCCAAAGATTAAGAGGCGAGGATAAAAAAGCAGGCGTTGAGGCTTTGCCTGTGTTCTGCGGATTTTGCGGCACTGACTTTGAACTTATGAAGATGGGCAGGCAGGGACTCCTTGATAAAAAATTTCCGGACGGTGAATCAAGACTCATCAACGGTCACGAGGGCGTCGTTTGGGTGCCGAGCGAAAACCGCTTTGCAATCGTTCTTATCCGTGGCGGAGATAGCTTCGATCCTACAAGATTCACAGAGGATGAATCTTATTTTGAATACGGCTGCGATCAGGCAGATGGTATTTTCTGCGATAAGGGATATTTCAATCCCGATATGCTTTTGCATCTTCCTAAGAAGTATGAGGGCTTAACAAGGCTTCCTTTGTCACTTGCAAAAAGGCTTGTTTTCTCTGACCCTTATGCCTGTGCAGTGTTCCAATATGAGCGTATGTGCGATATTGGCGAAGCACAGAATTTCCGTGTTGAGCTTGCAAAGCGAAAGTGTGACGAGATGACTGCAAGAAAATATGCGGTAGAAAGCACATTCGAAAGAGTAGTCATTTTCGGCTTAGGCACAACAGGTCTCTTCATTGGCGATCAGGTGCGCAGAAATCAAAAAAATGCAAGTATTCTTTTCGTTGCCCGCAGTGGTGAGGATACCAAAAAAGCACAGTTTGTTAAAAATGAGCTTGGCTGTGATTATATGTCAACTGCAGGTATGAACGAGGGTGAAACCGCAAAGGCAATCATAGACAGGCTTGGAGGTAAGGCAACAATCTTTGTCGGAACAAGCGGAACAGAGATTGAGCATAAAATTGCCTTTGAGCATGAGGCTTTGGGCTGCAACGGAATTTACAACAGCTTTTCTCTCGGTCCGAGGGTTACATACAATACAATGCCGTTCGGATTTAAAAATCAAGTTATTTTTGCTTCGATTAACTTTACTCAAAAGCACATGGAGACTGCTATTGAGCTTCTTTGCGACAGTAGATTTGATCAGCTCGTTGAGCTTATTGACAAGGATGAGTTTACTGCCGATCCGATAGATGCTTACGAAAACAAAATTTACTCCAAGTCTGCACCGCTGAAAACTGCAGTTATTTGGAATAGTGAATATGTCAATACGGAGGAATAAAAATGAAAGCAATTCAAATTACACAGCCGGGTGAGATAAAGGTTATAGAAAAGGAAATTCCTGTGGCAAAGCAGGGCGAGGCGTTATTAAAGGTGCTTTACTGCGGAATTTGCGGTGCCGATGTTGCATCATACACAGGTAATCAGCCATTTACTACATATCCGAGAATTCCCGGTCACGAATTTTCGGCACAGATTGTTGAAATTCCCGAAAATGACAAGGGACTTAAGGCAGGAGATATTGTAACCTGCAATCCATACTTTAACTGCGGCGAGTGCTACGCATGTAGGCGTGGAATTGTTAACGCCTGCCACGACAATCAAACAATGGGTGTTCAGCGCGACGGCAGCTTTCAGGAGTATATCACAATGCCTGTTGAAAGAATTATCGACGGCAAGGGACTCTCTGCAAAGGAGCTTGCACTTATTGAGCCGTTTTCAATCAGCTGTCATGCACTTTCAAGAGCAGAGGTTAAGCATGGTGACAATCTCTTAATTATGGGTGCAGGTCCTATCGGACTTTTTGCGCTTATTAAGGCAAAGGCAATGGGCGCAAGAGTGCTTATTGCAGATATGCTGGGAAGCCGTCTTAATCTTGCAAGGGAGTTTGGCGCAGATTGTATTGTTAATGTAAAGGAAACAGACCTTCACACTGCCTGCGCCGAGTTTACAAATGGATGCGGCTTTGATGTTTGCGTTGAGGCATGCGGTGCTCCGGAAACATTCTTGAGCTGTATTGACGAGTCTGCGCACGGCGCTAACATTATTCTTATCGGTAACGGGAAGAGAGAAACAAGCTTTGTTCATTCGATTATCCTAAAAAAAGAGCTTAATATTTTCGGCAGCCGTAACGCTTTTACAAAGGACTTTGAAGAACTGATTGACCTTGTAAAAAGCGGTAAGGCTGATATACTGAAAATGGTAAGCGGTGTTTATGAAATAGATAATGCAGGCGAAGCATTTGAGGCTCTTTCTCATAACGACGGCACACTTGCTAAATTACTTATCAATTTTGAGGACTGATTATGAAAGAAACAATTTTACAATTCGGAACAGGTAATTTTCTTCGCGGATTTGTTGATTATTTTGTTGACTCAATGAATAAAAGCGGTGACTACGACGGCAAAATTGTAATCGTTTCGCCGACAAATTCAAAGACGGTTGAAAGGATAAATAATCAAAACGGAAGGTACAATCTCATTTTGCGCGGTATTGATAACGGCAAAGAGATTAACGACAGATATGAAATCAGCTCAATAAGCAGAGCTATTAACCCTTATGCCGATTTTGATGAATACTTAAAGCTTGCCGAAAATCCCGATTTGCGCTTTATTGTTTCAAATACAACGGAGGCGGGAATTTGCTTTGATGGTTCATGTAAAATTGATGATATGCCTGCCTCCTCATTCCCTGCAAAGCTCACGCAGCTTCTTTATGCAAGGTATCACTGCAATCTTAACGGCTTTGTTATTCTTGCGTGCGAGCTTATCGACAATAACGGCACTGAGCTTAAAAAATGTGTGCTTGAACATGCAAGGCTTTGGGAATTAGAGGATGAGTTTATCTCTTGGATTGAAAGTGAAAACACATTTTGCAACACTCTTGTTGACCGAATTGTAACAGGCTATCCTACTGACGAGGCAGGTAAAATCTGCAGTGAAATCGGATATAACGATGCCTTGCTTGACACTGCCGAGCCTTATCATTTGTGGGTAATCGAGGGTGACTTTGAAAACGAGCTGCCTCTTGCAAAATCAGGCTTTAATGTTATATGGATGGATAATGTTAAGCCGTACAAAAAAATGAAGGTGCGTATTCTCAACGGCTCTCACACATCGCTCGTTTTTCCGTCGATGCTTTGCGGCGTTGAGGCGGTAGGCGACAGTCTTAAGGATGAGCAGTTGAATGCGTTTTTAAGTAAATGCCTGTTTGAATATATTATGCCGAAGCTTGATGATACCGATGAAATCAAGGCGTTTGCAGGTGCTGTGCTTGAGCGCTTTGCAAATCCGTATATAAGGCATTTGTGGAAATCAATTTCGCTAAATTCCGTAAGCAAGTTCACTGCAAGAGTATTGCCGACAATAAATGATTATTTGAGTGAAGGCATTGTACCTAAGCCGCTTGCATTTTCTCTTGCATGCTTAATTGAATATTATAAGACAAATGATGTTCAGGATGATGCATCGTCAGTTGAATACATAAAGAATAATGATACTGCCGATATTCTTGCCAATGTAAATTTGTGGGGTAAGGATTTGAGCGTAATGCTTGATACGGTTAACGACAGCTTGGATAAAATACACAACAACGGCATCAGGGAGGCTATTGCATGGAGTATGTCTTGATTAGTGAAAAAGACAATGTAAGAGTATGTCTTGATAATGGCCATAAGTACGCAGTAAGGGATATTCAAAAGGGTGAGCCGATTATAAAATACGGCTTTCCTATCGGTGTTGCGACTGATGATATTAAGTGCGGTGAGCAGGTGCACAGCCATAACCTGAAAACTGCTCTTTCAGGTACTCTTGAATATACATATACTCCAAATTACGAAGAAGCTGAAAAGCAGACACCGCCTATGATAAACGCCTATGTGCGCAAAAACGGCGAAATCGGTATAAGAAACGATATTTGGATAATACCGACTGTCGGTTGTGTTAACAGTATCGCAAAAACCATTGCCGACAAAACGGGTGCACTGTGCTTTACTCATCCTTACGGATGCAGTCAGCTTGGAGATGATATGCAAATTACCAAAAAGGTGCTTTGCGGTCTTGTTAAGCACCCAAACGCCGGCGGTGTGCTTGTGCTTGGGCTTGGATGCGAAAATAATAACATTAACGAATTTAAAAGGGTACTCGGTGAATACGACGCAGACAGAGTGAAATTTTTGAATTGTCAAGATTTTGATGACGAGATTTCACAGGGCATCAGTACAGTTAGGGAATTGTATGGCAATGCCTGTAACGACAAGAGAGTGGCAGTGCCGTTATCAAGGCTTAAAATCGGTCTTAAATGCGGTGGCAGTGACGGACTTTCAGGCATTACCGCTAATCCTCTTTGCGGAAAAATCACAGACAGGCTTGTTTCAATGGGCGGCACGGCAGTCTTGACAGAGGTGCCCGAAATGTTCGGCGCAGAGCAGCTTTTGATGAACAGATGCGTTGACGAGTCTGTTTTCAACGACACCGTTGAGCTTATTAACAGCTATAAGCAATACTTTATCGCACACAATCAGCCTGTAAGTGAAAATCCGTCACCGGGTAATAAAGAGGGCGGAATTACAACCCTTGAGGAAAAGTCGCTCGGTTGCGTTCAAAAGGGCGGTACTGCGCCTGTCACAGCCGTGCTTAATTACGGCGATATGGCAGAAAAATCAGGTCTTAATCTTCTTAACGGTCCGGGTAACGATATTGTTGCAGTTACGAATTTAACGGCGGCAGGATGTCATTTGATATTGTTTACAACAGGCAGAGGTACACCGCTCGGTGCACCTGTACCGACAATAAAGATTGCAACTAATACAAGCATTGCAAAAAGGAAAAGTAATTGGATTGATTTTGACGCACAGAGCAATTCGGCTCAAAATTTGTTTGACTTGATTGTTGAAACGGTAAACGGAAAAGAAACAAAAAATGAAGCTAATGCTTTTCGCGAAATTGCAATTTTCAAGGACGGAGTAACATTATGATTATTGATTGTCATGCTCATTTATGGAAAACTCAAAACGGTAAGGTTGACGGCAGAGATGTTTTCCCCGTCGGCAACGGCAAGAGTAATTTCGGCGGTGAAATTCATCAAATGATGCCGCCGTATATGACGGATGACGAGAATACGGCAGAGCGCTTTATTGCCAACATGGATTATGCAGGAGTTAACGGCGCCGTAATTACTCAAGAGGAGATTGACGGCAATCAGGATGCTTACCTGTTAACTGCAAGGTCAAAATATAAAAACCGTCTTAAAATTTGCTCCTTGTACGAGGAGGGTAAGCCGTTTAACACAGACGGCTTTGACGGCATTAAGATTTGTGCGGGCAGGCTCAAGACACAGGATTTGACTAAACACTATAATGTATTTGAACAAGCTGACAAAAACGGTAAATTTATTTCCATCGACCTTGCCGACGGTGATTTGCAGACAGGCTCGCTTCTTGAAATGATTAAGCAATTTCCCGATTTAAAAATCGCAATCGGTCATTTCGGTATGGTTACAAGAGACGGCTGGCTTGAGCAAATCAAGCTTGCGCAAAACAAAAATGTAATGGTTGAAAGCGGCGGAATAACATGGCTTTTCAATTATGAATTTTATCCGTACCCGAGCGCAGTTAAGGCTATCAGGGAGGCTGCGGAGGCTTGCGGCATTGACAAGCTTATGTGGGGCAGTGACTATCCGCGCACAATGGTTGAGATTACATACAAAATGAGCTTTGATTTTGTGCTTAAATCCAACGAGCTTACCGATGAAGAAAAGGCTAAATTTCTTTTTGAAAACGCAAGGGATTTTTACGGCTTTGATAATTTAGAGCAGCTTGAGCCGATACCGCACATGCTTTAATATGATGACAGGACGAGGAATACCATGGAAGATTTAAAATTTTATCTTATTACTGATACTCACTATTTTAAAAACTCGC
>CAMGDK010000094.1 GCA_946042285.1 uncultured Clostridia bacterium
ATCCGATTTTTGCCACAAACCTTGTTCCTAATACCGATGCCCCTGCAGGTACTCCGTTAAAATATCTCAATAATTCAAATGCCGATGGCTATAACGGCGAAGGCATCAATTACGACATCACTATAAAAACTGCAAGTGATGAAAACGAAAGTAAAGATATTAACGTTGATGTAAAGGGCACAAGAGTTGACCGTAACACTGACAACCTTATTTCCGTTGCCGGTGATCCGCTCAGCGACAGCTATGCTGTAAGCTCTGTTGATTCGGCATTGCAGGCAGGTGCAAAGTATGCTCTGTCAAGCACATTCCAGCAAAATCTCGGTGATAACGGATTTATTCCAACACCTAATATGAGACCTTATTTTGCCCGTCAGGTTAATCAGTCGATAGCTAACTCAACAAAGACAAGCGCTGATTTTAACAATCCGGATGCAGCGGGTGATGCTTCAATTCGTACTGCCGTTGCAAGAATGACAAACGAATTAAATCAGGTTCTTGACAAAGCGGAGTATAAAGACGATACATTTAAAGATGCATCTACTCTTTCTTCTTACGATACAACACCTTTATTCAAAACAAAGAAAACAGGTGAAAACGAAAAGCCCGAGGCTCTTTCGGATGACGAAAGTAAGAAATACAATGGTATAAATCTTTATAAGGACGGTAAGCTTAGAAATGCAGCATCCGTAATTAAGGATTTTGCCGACGATAACACAAATAATTTAGATAAGAATGATCGCACAACAACAGCTAACTACGGCTTAGGTGCAATAAATCAGTTTTATAAGGATAATGTTGCCGAGCCTTTAAGCCTGACTAAAACAAAGTACGGCAAGGATAAGGTTGACAGCAAGAGGCGTAGTCTTAACCTTACAGTTGGTCAGGGCTACACCGTTAAAAAGGCGGCTCTTATTGCTGCCGGTAAGAATCGTATCTATACTTATGCCGGTGCAATGACTGATAATTTCCTTGGTAATAGCGACAGTTATGCTCCAAGACAGTTCTTTAATTCTCAGTTTAATGTTAATTTTGATACAGATGCAGTTTATGACTCATCATCACATACCTTAACACTTAATAACAATCTTAAGTGGCCGGATGGCACAAACGGTGCAAAGACTCTTACAACTTCAAGCAACGATAGAAATATGACAAACCATTATTACGATGGTAATATTTCAACAACCGGTAAAAGTGCTTATCTTACCGGACCTTCTTATGCATTTATCAAGGGTGATGTTACTTCAAATAAAAACTGGGCTAGTAGCGGTGGTCATATCGATTGCGGTCAAGAGAATAATTCAGGTGCATTATTATTTGTAACAGGTAATATGTCATGTTCTTATCAGCTTCAAATTCGTGCTAATTCCACAGTAATATGCTTAGGTAATGTATCATGTAATAATCTTTTACTCGAGGATGGCGCAAAGCTTTATGTTAAGGGTAATCTCTCTATCGGTACAGGCAGCCATCACGATACTGCAAACGGATTAGTTTATGTAGGCGGTAGTATTACAACAAATTCATCAGACGGTTATTTCTCTGTAAACGGTAAAATCGTTTGTGCCGGAGATTTTTCACTTGATGTTGATAAGGATTATACTTCTCTTAGAGTAAACGACACAGGCTCAATATTTGTCGGTGGCAACATTTCATCAAAGTTCAAGATGATATTCAAGGGCGGCGACCTTTATTGCGCAGGTACAGTTAACGCTTGCTATACCAATAATACTAACGGCAACTCAACAAATATGATGGACATTGTCGGTGACAGTAGGATTTTTGTAGGCGGAAGAGTAACATCCGATCAGAGCTCGTCAACAAATCGTCATATATACATTCATGATGAAGACGGCTACAATAATACCGCAATATTCAGTGTGTTTGGTTGTGTAGGCGGTAGCTTTGTTACCGATATTATTGCCGGTCAAACAGATGAGCTTTGTAACGGTCAAGCCGGTGGTAATGTTTATCTTGCATCAGGTGACGATGATCCAAGCAGAGCAATTTATTTCACAGGTAACAGCACACTCTACAATTACGGTAATATGTATGTTTATAATTCATTGCATCTTTCGGAATGCGGTGCGATGGATCTCCAAAACGCAGGCACAACATTTATCAATGGATTCCTGTACGCTGAAAAAGCCAATATTACAGTAGGAAACGGTCATACCTTTGTTGTTGCTAAACAAAACACAGATCCAAGTGTGTGGGATGCAAGAATAAATTCAGTCAGCGTTTCGGGCAATTCAAAGGCTTGGTTCTTCGGTAGGCTTGACTGTAAGTCATTGTCGGTTGAAACAACTACCGAGGATGCTATATCGGAGATCTTCTGCGGTGAAAACTCACTGCTTGGTAACGCTTACGGTGCAAGCACATCACTGATAATTAACGGTAAGATATATATTCCTGAGATTGAGTATTTCCCGCTTAACAAGCTTGATGTTGGTAAGTTCGGTAGCTTCTTCTATGATGGTGATTTAACAGTATCTGATTATTTCCTTGTCAGAGCAGGCGGTACTTACGCTATTACAGGTAAGACTACAATTATAAATTGTACTGTTACAAATAACGGTAATATGTACTCAATGGGTGGTCTTGACACAAGTCAGTCAAATGCCGGTGAAAAATCACCTGATATGACACTCGGTGATGAGAATGGCAGCTATCCGGATACCTTTATCGGTAAAAATGCAAACAGCACTCTTGAACTGAAGTCATATTACAGAGGACAGGGAACCGTTTATATTGATAATGATTTGGTTATCAAGGGTTGGGGTACCACAAATGATGTTGTTCCTAACCGTGGCGAATCATTTATGGTATTAGGCGGCGAAACTCATGTTTCCGGTAATGTTATAAACTCTGATAACAGTGCTTCATATACTGCAGAAAACACAGTATTTAGCTGTGGCGGAAATCTTGTTCTCGGTAGTGCATTTTATGACTTAGGTCAAACCTATGTATTAGGAAATCTTAGTGTTAGCCCAACCGCAACTGATTATTCCGATAAGGGTAACAGTGAGTATGAAAAGGGTATTTCACTCGCTGTTGGCGGTAAGAGCAAGGTCACAAGCTCCGTTCTCTTCGTTAACGGTTCGAATGATATTGAGCTTGGAGGATATGTTCTTAATTCAGGTAAGCTTTATGTTCGCGGTAATCTTAAGGTTATGGGTAAGAACATTCCTGAGTCCTCAATGAAATTCGGCTCTCGAATTACCAGAACAAATGACTATCCGAACTATGCTCCTAATATAAGTATTACAACCTATGCAAATTCTGTAACTCAATGCGGCGGCAAGGTTGAAACAAAGGGTGTCGTTTATAACGGTACTAATGCAGTCTTTGCAACACAGGGTAATGTTGAATATGGTCAGGCACTCCTTAACGGCGGTAAGTTTATCGCCATGGGTGAGGTTAAGTATTCACAGAATTGTCACTATGTTTATCATATTGAGGTGTTTGCAAACGCCGGTCTCGGTTCAACCGTAACAGGCGACAAGAAGGGTTCATATTCAATCGTTAACGGCTATGGTGACGATGGAGCATATAATTCAGATGCAGTTTTCTATGCAGGATCGGGTATAACACTCGGTACAACTGAGGATCAGTCAAATACCGACGCAGTTGGCGGCACATTCCAAAACTGGGGTACTGCTTACATCAGCGGTGATTTAAATGTATTCTCAAAGAAAGAGCTTGCATATAATATGTCATCTATTCTTGCACAGCAAGGCTCAAAGACCTATCTTAAGGGCGGCTGCATCAGCTCAGGCGTAACTGCTATTATGACTGATACAACCTTTATGTGTGACAAAGATTTCGTTTCAAAGCGTACCGTAAAGGCAAATCTTGATCAGCAGTTTAATAATAATCATAACTACAATACAGGCTGCTATATTTATATAGGCGGTAACATGATTGTTAACTCGATGGGTATGGCGTCTAATGCTTCTACCAATGACAATACATCTCGTGATATGGATATTTATCCTAACACAAATATATATGTTGACGGCTCATTCTACGCAAACTGTCAAGTATATATGAAGCAGAATGTTAAGCTGTTGATTGCCGGTAATAGGAGCTTGGCGGAATCATCTTCAAGAATTGAAAGTGATTTTAGAGCAACAAAACTTATTTCAAAGCTTTATTTTAAAAATCTTGCAGACAGCGGAGATTATGGCTTTATTGCAACTCAGAGTATTGACCAAAACATCTTTGCCGAGCTTATCATTTCAAACGGCGGCATGTATGTTAACGATACTTGTAAGATTCGTGACTGTACAAACACTTATGTAAACGGCAAATTTACATGCCATGACTATGTTGAGCTTGGTAAAGCTCTTGATGGATATGACGAGACTGAGGCTGCCGATACATATAAATTGGCAGGTGAAAACAGAAAGAAATATTCATTCAAGAACGCTGCGAAGATGTATGTTAAGGATGATTTTTACAGTCTTGGCTATACAAGATTGTATGCATCCTCAAGCTTGATAATCGGCGGTGATTTTGAATCGTTAAAGTATCTCACACTTCGTCATGACGCCAAGATAAATGTCGGCAAAAAGCTTAAGGCTGCCACATCTATCGACGGTGGCTCATATTCGGAATTTAACGTTCTCGGCAGTATGCAGGCAACCACAAGTACAATCAAGCTTCGTGACTGCACAACGGTTAATGTCGGCGGTAATATGACTGCTCTTTCGTACATCGAGCTCGGTAAAGCCGGTGACTATACAAGAGAGGTTTCAGGTAACACCGTCAATGAATCATGGTCAGACGGCAAGATTACAGAATCTGAAACTGTTGAGGATGGTTACGATAGCACTGACAACGGTGATGTCGGCGAGGATAAGAATAACGAGAACAATGCATCTAAATGCGGCTGCTGCGAAAATTGTCCGGGTATTACACATGGACTCAACTCTGCCAAAGATGGCACAAAGGTAAGCGACAAGTCACAGGAATGCGGATGTCTTAGCTGTATTTACAGACTCGCTTGCGGTTGCTGTTCTTCATGTACTGATAGCACAGATTGTGCATGCGAATGTGTTGATTGTGAGTGGCATACAAAGGTTGTTGACGCATCTAACGAGCTTGCATCGGATTCATCCGATAAGGCGAAGGGCGGTACATTCTACATTGGTCAAAACCTAATGTCTTACACCGGTTATATCAAGGAATATGCATATTCAAGAGTTGCAGTAGGTAATGTAGTATTTGCATTAAACTATATCACGCTTCGTCACAACGCTGATATGTGGGTAATGCCGGAAACCTTCAGTAATGCAACATATAAATATCAGCCTTATATTCCGTCTGAGGACAGATATGACAATATTTGGAATTATCTTGTTGATAAGATAAAGGAGACTGCTCATGAAATCAATGAGGCTGTCAAGCCAAAGACAGGTAGTGTTTACTCTCTTGGTGAGTTAACTCTTAATAAGAACGCTTCCTTAATGGGTACTTGGGATTGTACAGTTCAAGGTCAGTGCGTATTTAGACAGGATTCACTTGTTTATATGGGTAATAACTTTAACTGTTATGCTCAAAGCTTCAATCTTTCAAAGGATGCACTCTTCGGCGATCAAGGCTTTACAGGCTTCTTCAGCCGCGGTACAGCATCCGGCTCGACGAATAAAACGACATTCCCGGTTGTTATTTTTGCAGGCAATGAAATCAATATTATGACAACTATTGATATGGCAGAAACATATCTTGTTGCTAATAATGATGTTAATATTTGGGATATTTATACCAAGTCGGAGAATGCCGAAAATAATGCAAAGCAGCTTCCTAATGCAATATGCTCATATACCGGAAATATTAACTACTTTGCAGTTTATGGT
>CAMGDK010000095.1 GCA_946042285.1 uncultured Clostridia bacterium
GTTTATATAAGAATATGATAAATCAAAAATATTGTCAGGCGTATGAATAAGCCTAAGAAGCGGTTTAGCTAAAATCTGCGCTACGATAACGACAGCGATACCGATAATAAAAGCTAACGATATACTGCCGCCGGCATATTTGTTCATCAATTTTTTATTATTTGCTCCAAAGCTTTGTGCAACAGGAATTGTAAAGCCGGATGTTAATCCAAGTGATGCGCCTATAATGAAGCTACCTATTGATCCGACGTTACCAACAGCAGCAAGAGCATCTGTGCTGACAAACCTGCCTACTATAATGTTATCAACAAGATTATAATTGTATTGAAGCATAGAGCTTGCCATAATAGGCAACGAAAACATGATAATGCTTTTAATCGGTTTGCCGATAAGAAGATTGTTATTCATTTTGATGTGTACTTCCCGAAAACAATTTTAGATTATAGCTACTGTATCACTATTCATTCGTTATGTCAACAACATACTAATCATCTATTTTATTTTGCTCATTCTCGTTATCGGAATTATTGCGTGTCTTTTTCACTGATGTGCCGATTATTACTAATGTCAAACCGATTGTGATTAACAAAGTCGCAATAGATATACAAATCTTTGTAGCTCTTGATAATTTTCTTTTAACATTTATTTTTGTAACATCGTTTTGTGTAGAGTAGGTAAAGAACTCTTCGTCAGTTAAATATGTAGTATCCTCTTGCTGTGTTTCCTGTGGTACGGTTGCAGCTTGTACTGGCTCAAATTTATCTGCATCACCTTTTATCTGAGCTGATGTAGAATACTTTACGTTGCTGCTTGACTTATTTGCGACGGTTGTAAGCGGCTTTGGTTCAAATTTAGTAGAAGCTACACTTGTTTGTGATTTAGTTGTCGAAGATAATTCAGTTTCGCTTGAATTATCAGATTCTTTTGAATTTTTAGAGGTACTGCTTGTTTCTTTAATAGTAGTTACTTTAGTTGTTTTAATTGTCGTTTCCTTAACGGTAACGGCTTTTGTTGTTGCAGCAGTTGTTAGTTTAGTAGTTGCAGCAGTTGTTAGTTTAGTAGTTGCAGCTGTTGTTGGTTTAGTAGTTGCAGCTGTTGTAGGAGGGGTTAAATCAATATACAGATTATCAATCAAGGTAATCACATCAAAATTAGAAACTGATAATTCGCAAGTTAATTCACTTTTTAAAATCTTATCTTCTTTATTTTCAAATTGTAATGCGAAATAAAGATGACCGACTCCACTCTCTTTGTCAATACTTGAAAAATCATGAGACACAGTAAAGCTCTTATTTATATCTTCACCGTTTTCAAATTTTACTTCATTATTATTGGCGGTAATTTTATATGAGTTTTTAGAATTCTTGATTTTTACTGTAAAATAAATTATATTTTCATCAACATTTATAGAATCGGGATAATTGTAAAACAAGTAAAAATATGTACAGGCATTATCTTCATCAATAATATATTTGAGTAATGCATTGAAATTTTTATCTTTTATTACTTTATAATCACAATCACTCCAAGCAGTAGAATTGCCGACATACTTTTCATCAATAGCAAATGCAGATACAGTATTTACAAAGGTGAAAAGTCCAAGCATAATTATGCAAATAGCCTGTATAACTCTATTGCACATACGCTTGGACCTAATCATATTAACTACCTCAATTTGCTTTACATTTCATTTTTGATTTGTTTAAGAAGCTCTATACATTTATCTATGGAATCGTTATTTATATCAAGTGAAATATTGTTAATTTTTTCATTGATAACACCTTCAAGAATATCTTCGACTCTTGTAAGCTTGCTTACAACAGAAAGGTTTTCCGTGCTTTCAAGCTCTGTCTGCACATCCCTATTGAACCTATGAAACCTCTTTGTCTTACCGGGCTCGAATCGATCTATAACAACATCATCCTTAACGATAATCAATTCGTCAATATCTTCGGCAGGTCTTGAGGCTACTCTTTTTAATTTCTTAAAAATGAAAACAGCATCAAACTTACTTGTAAAATAAATGCTGTTAAGAACACCGTCTCTTCTGACACCTAATTTTACAAGATTATTATTAACATCCTTAAGCTTTATTGTTTCAATGATTTCCTTAACCTTTTCAAAGATTGGCGCATTAACATCAGTTAATGAGTTGTAATCAATTGTATATAACAATACATGACCACTGTCAAAAACAAGAGCGTTATCTCTTAAAGCAAGATAATAATTATCCCCTTCAAACTCAAACGGTATAAAATTATCATCGTTTAAATCCAACTGAGTATGGTGAACGCCTTTTACATTATCAATTTGCCTATCGGCAATTCTTCTTAACAAACTATTTCTCATAAAACGAAGAACCTCTATTCATTTAAATAATATAATTACGCCTGTGCATTTTCAAGAACAATTGAATTGTACCTTGTAATTAAATCATCCATGCAGTCATACGCCTTTTGCTGTATCAATAATTTTTTTGCATCAGTTAACGGCTTGACGGCGCGCTTGTAAACAGACCTTTCTTTTACTGCTCTTTGAACAGCAAACTTTCTGTATATTGTTTCTTTTATTGTGCCGGTAGGCAAGCTCTGCGCATTTTCAACCGATGACTCGTCAAATGCAGGATTACCGTCTTTATAATGCTTACGAGAGATTTTAATTGCATACTTAATATCTCTTGACTGCTTTAAAAAATCATTTAATATAAGCTTTTCGTCAGCAGTTGAAGGCTTTGAATACAATTTGATTTGTTCATTCACATAGTTAAGGATAAATTGTAATCCTTTATCCTCGTTTTCAATTATAAACGTTGCGGCTTCAACCTGTTTTTTGAATTGATTTGTTGAAAATTTATTTAACTCTTGAAGAACAAACGGAGCAAGCTCAATGTTCTCGTTAGCAACTCTTTGATCGGAAATCATCTTTTTAGCGGCTTTTATAGCCTCTGCACGAGCTTCCTTTTCTTCCGGAGTTTTTTTAGGCATGGACCTTGCTGCCGTCAGTTCGTCCTTTGAAATACTAACAGGATTTTTGTTTTGAGATTCCTTAATACTATTTATTATCTGTATAGTATTTACGAGTGTTTCATCGTCAAGACAATCTGCACTGTAATCATCAAACATTGCACGAATGCGAAGAATATATGTTATTCCGCGATGCTTCTTTTCGGATAAATCATAGAAGAAGAATGGAATAACATTAAGCGTTGCACCGATAACAGATGCAATAATCATTGTTTTGAACAAATTATCACGAATTGCAGGATCGTACAAAACGGTATAATCATCCTTAAGTCCGCAACGCTCTTGAAGATGCGGTACAACAGAGCCTGTAAAATAGCTTATAAATGTTCCTATAAGTCCGACAACGCCGAACATTCCGTCTATTCTCTCACCTGTTATATACTGCTGATAATCTCTCATATCTGCTTGAATACCCGGATTATAAATGTTACCGAGAACAAGCACAAAATTATTTATGTAAAATATTGCAATAACTAAATAAATATTATGGTAGGTGAACAATAATATTGCAAGCAGGACAGCGTTTGTTATGTTACATGAAATAAGAAGCCTTCTCTTACCTATTTTTCTAATCAAGAACGGTGCGGCAATCATAGCCCACAATGCACCGTTACCGATAATTGTGTTTGCAACACCGAGTAATTTTTCTTTATCCGGATATGCATATACAAATGTCCATTGCAGCACTACATAATATGACATCTCAAGGAAGCCGATCCAACCTGCTATGCTTGTTATCCAGAAATACTTGTTCTTTGCAATAGCACGAATAGCATCAAAGAAACGAATTTCATTTTCCTTAGACTTAGGTTTAATAATTCGCTCGTTAGTATATTTGTAAACAGGAAATGCTAAAAACAATCCTGCAATAGAAACAAGCGGATATATTATACGATATGTTCTCATATCGGTAAGTCCACCGGTTAATCCCGCCAAGAACGGAATAACTAAATTAGTTACTGTAGGAGCAAATGAATAAATAATCTGTGAGATAGACATAACATCGGTTCTCTCATCAGAATCAGGTGACATAACCTGAATAAGCATTAAAAAGGAGTCCGTGTAAAAGGGACTGAACATGTTTATGACAAGGTACATCACAAGCACTGTAATCGCTTTTTGATTGTATGTCATCGTTTCATAAGGCATCCAAACGAAAATACAGGCAGCCAACACGCTTGGAACACCCATCCACTTAAGGAAAGGCCTGAATTTGCCCATAGGAGATTTGATATTATCCATTATGTACGAACGGAAAACGGTAAACGAAATTCCTATGATATTTGCAACCACAAGCATGTAGTATAAATGAGTCGGCTTAAGTCCGATACAAGAGCCTACAAGAAGATTAGACGCTGAAAGACCAACCGCATTTATTACGACAGTAGCAAGATAGACGCCCATTCCGCCAAAGCCATAAGCGGCTACTTCTTTGTTTGGAATATATCTGCCTTGATACGGTTCGTTCCAATGATTAAAAAAATCGACAATATATGCCTTACCCTTAGAAATTAAATTATTCTTCATCTAAAAAAACTCCATAATTACATAATACTTGTTTATATTAGCATATTTTACAAATTCTTTCAAGAAAAAGAATTAGATAATTAACAATATCAATAAAATTATCAACTAACTGCTATCTCCATTGATATTTCTGCAAATCAACCTTTCCGTCAATTATCTCAACATCTTCTAATTGTAACAATTCAGCTTGTGCGTTCATTCCGCCAAAAGCAAAGCTCTTTGTTAGCTCCCCTTTACTGTTAACTACTCTGTAACATGGAATATCTGACGGATTTGGATTTCTATGCAAAGCGTTGCCAACTGCACGAGCGTAGTACGGATTACCGCACATTGTTGCTATTTGACCGTAGGTTGCAACCTTTCCGTAAGGAATAAGTTTTACCGCTTCATATATCTTTTCACTTAATGTCATTTTATTAACACCACTCATATTTTACCATGAAGGGATATAAATTTTGAATGTGCAACTTAACGAATTATCCTGTTGTTAAGCAATACACAAACAAGCTCAGTGTTTTCAAATATTATGATTCAACCAAATTAAGTTGTTATTTGAATTGTAACACAATATATCCTGTAACACAATAAATATCCACCTGCATAGCAGTTGGATATTTATTTATACATTTAATAAGAGTATCTCATTTAGGAATCTAATGTATATATTTAATTATCATTTTAAAGTTCTTTATATTATTCTTCAGTATAAATTTTAAGATATTATAAGCTCAATTTTATAAATCATTTGACTTATCACAATCTTCTTCTAAATTTTCTATTGCTACCCTTACCGCTTCAACTACAAAAGCAGTAAAAGTACAAGTTGTTCCGGATATAATATTTTCGACTTTATCTATCAAATCGTTAGGAAATCTAATACTTTTACTGGTGGTTGGAGGAATAGAAGGGATTTTAAACTTTTTCATAATAATCACCAATACAATTGTAAGCATTACAATATATATAATATGCATTACATTTGTATTGCAATAACAAATCTTTTATGTTATACTTAATAAAACTTAATGAAAGGAGGATAATGTTATGGTTTGTCCAAAATGCGGTGGTTCTAATGTAAATGTTATAAGTGAACAAGTAAGTTCAAAAACAAGCGCAAAAGGTAATGGATGTCTTTGGAAAATAGGAAGAGCAATGCTAATAATATGTACTTGCGGATTATGGTTGCTTGTTGGAAAACACAAAGGAACAGGAAAAACAAAAATTAAAAACCAAACCGTTGGGATCTGCCAAGACCTGTCTCTTATACAC
>CAMGDK010000096.1 GCA_946042285.1 uncultured Clostridia bacterium
AAACCTTTTTTACAATGCCTGATTTTGTAACAGACGGCTTGCCGAAGTATTCGTTTAGGCTTTCTTTTTCCGCAAGGTAATTTGCCTGCTTTTTCCTGTATTGCTCAAGGTCTGCATCTGTCGGATTTTGAATGATTTTGCCCTTGAAGCCGTCAACAATTAAGAGTTCACCGTCACATATTTTCTCTGTTGCGCCGATAACCGAAAGAGCGGCAGGTATGCCCATAGCTCTTGCAAGGATAGCGCTGTGGCTTGTAACTCCGCCAACCTCGGTAATAATTGCAGATACATTTTCCTTTTTTATCTGCGATGTCATTGACGGCGTAAAATCCTTTGCTATAAGGATTGAGCCCTTTGCAACGCTTGAAATATCAACATTGTCTGCGCCGAGAAGAATTCTTAAAAGACTGTCCTTGATGTCCTTAATGTCGCTTGCACGCTGACGGGTAAGGTCGTCTTCAACGCCGGAAAACATTTCGATAAACATTGAGCAAACAGCGTCAACACCTGCCTCGGCAACACAACCGTTTGATATGCTTTCCTCCATTTGCGAAAGCATAAACGGGTCCTGAAGCATCATCAGGTGCCCTTCTAATATTTCGGCTTCCTTTTCGCCTGCAGTCTTTTTTAAATCATCAACAAGTGCATTTGTTTCACTTACATATTCATCAACTGCGCAGTGAAGCCTTTTTTTCTCATTTTCAGCAGAGCTGAATTTGACAGCGGAATAATCAAGATTGATGTCCCTGATGATAACCGCCTTGCCGATTCCGTAGCCCTGCGATGCCCCGATACCCTTTAACATAATTTATTCCTCGCCAAAGCCGCCTTCGATAAGCTGTGTAGCCTCTGCAAGCATAGCCTCCTCGTCATCGCCGTTGCATGTAACAGTGATTTCGGAGCCGTACTTGATGCACGCTGCCATGATGTTCATAATGCTCTTGCCGTTGATTTCCTTGCCGCCGAATGTGATGTTAATATCCGACTTGTACTTTGTCATAGCAGTAACAAATACATTGGCAGGGCGCATGTGCATGCCCATTTTATTGCTGATTGTAAAATCCTTTGAAACCATAATTATTCTCCTTTTTTGCGCCCCTCATTTTGAGGGGCGATAGTTATTTTAAATCTTTGAAGCTTGATTTTTCTTGAGAACTGCAAGCATGAATGCGCCTGCAACAGAGCCTGCGATTAAAGCAACGATATAAAGCAACGGATGATCGCAAACGATGAATGTGAAAATACCACCGTGCGGAGCAGGGCAGGCAACATTAAAGATTGATGTCAACGCACCTGCAACTGCCGATCCAACCATACAGCTTGGGATAACACGAAGCGGATCGGATGCTGCGTAGGGGATAGCACCCTCGGTAATGAAGCAAAGTCCCATCAGGTAGTTTACGGGACCTGACTTGATTTCCTCAGATGTCCACTTTTTCTTGTTGAAGCTTGTTGAAAGTGCGATTGCGATAGGTGGCACCATACCTCCAATCATAACCGCAGCCATAATCCATGTGTTGCCGTCTGCAATAGCCGCAGTGCCGAATACATAAGCCGCCTTGTTGAACGGACCGCCCATATCTGTTGCCATCATAGCTGCAAGCACGATTGAAAGGAGAAGCTTGCTTGTTTCGCCGAGTGAAGATAAGCCGTTTGAAAGTCCTGTGTTGAGCATGCCGATGATAGGGTTAACAAGCGACATGATTAAGCCCATAAGAACTGTGCCGAAAAGCGGATAGATAAATACAGGCTTGATACCGTCCATTGAATTAGGAAGCCAGCTAAATGCCTTTTTGAGTATATTAACTACTATACCTGCAACAAATCCGGCAAACAGTGCTCCGAGAAAGCCCGACACTGCACTGTCGTCACCGGTCAAGCCGTTTTGAGCAAGTGAAGAAAGTGTGTAGCCGCTTGATGCAAATACGCCGCCGACCATACCTGGCAAAAGACCGGGACGATCTGCAATAGATTGTGCAATATATGCCGAAAGAATAGGAAGCATAAGAGCAAATGCTGCCTTACCGATCCAGAAAACAACTGCCGCAATCGGATGAGTGAAGCCGAATGTTCCGCCGACATTCGCATTTCCTGCGATTGTGTCGAACAGGAAGCCGAGAGCGATAAGCACACCGCCGCCTACTACGAACGGAAGCATGTGGCTGACACCGTTCATAAGATGCTTGTAAATTTTTCTGCCGAAGCCCTCCTTCTCGTCATCGTCAACAGATGTGCCTGCGCCGCTTTCTGCGTGATAGATTGCAGCCTTGCCGTCAATGATTTTCGAGATAAGCTCCTCCGGCTTGTTAATTCCGTTTGAAACCGATGTTTTTACAACAGGCTTGCCGTCAAAGCGAGCCATGTCAACATTTTTGTCTGCGGCAATGATAATACCGTCGCACTCGGCGATTTCCTTTTTTGTAAGGATGTTCTTTGCACCGCCCGAGCCGTTTGTTTCAGCCTTGAGCGCGTAGCCCATTTTTTCGCCTGCCTTTTCAAGTGCCTCGGCAGCCATATATGTGTGCGCAATTCCTGTTGGGCATGCTGTTACTGCAAGTATTCTGTACCCCTCTTTTTTCTCGACAGTCTTTACCTCGTCGGGATACTTTTCAGCCTCCTTTGCATCAATGATGCTGAGAAATTCGTCTGCCGATTTAGCGTTGCGAAGCGCAGTGCAGAACTCAGGCTCCATAAGCATAACCATAAGCCTTGATAAAATTTCGAGATGAAGGTCGCCGTCAAGCGGAGCGGCAATCATGAAGAGTAAATCAGATGCCTTTTGGTCGGGTGCGCCGTAGTCAACGCCGCCTGCAACGGTAATTGCCGAAAGAGCGGGAGTCTTAACGCTGTCTGATTTTGCGTGAGGAACTGCAATACCCTCGCCGATAGCGGTTGAGCCCTGTGCCTCTCTTGCTAAAATAGCATCCTTGTACGCCTTTGCATCGGCAAGATTACCGCAAGCCTCGTGAAGAGCAACCATCTTGTCGATTGCCTCATTTTTTGTCGCAACAGATGCATTTAGCTCTATTGCATTAGCCTTTAACAAATCTATTATTCTCATAACGAAACCCCTTTAAATATTATAGTTCTTGTATTCGTTTTCAAAAACATCAATAATTTCCTGTTTAGTAGCAAGCTGAGGAGAAAACGCTGTTGCATTTCCGCAGGCAGATGCAAGAGCGAGTGCATATTTGTAATCACCCTTTTCGATATAGCCTGCCACGAAGCCGGCAACCATACTGTCACCGCATCCGACGCTGTTTACAAGCTCGCCCGGAGCGTTACCGATTTTGTGAATGACACCGTTTTCGTCAACGAGCATTGCTCCGTCCTTTGCTCTTGAAACAAGAACATTTCTTGCGCCGATTTCCTGAAGTCTTCTTGCCAAATCGACAATTTCATCGTCTGTTTTAGCCGTTACGCCAAACATGTCGCCGAGCTCATGGTGATTTGGCTTGATTAAAAACGGCTTGTATTTTAATACATTCTTAAGAAGGTCACCCGTTGCATCAACAACGCAGTTAACTCCCTTGCCGTCAAGCCTTTTGAGTATGCGCTCGTAAATGTCGTCGGGTAGGTTTTTCGGAATTGAGCCGGCTAAAATCAAATAGTCGCCTGCTTTGATTTCATCAAGTCTTGTCAAAAGCATTGCAATATCATCCTCTGTAATTTTGGGACCGTTTGCATTGATGTCTAATTCCGTTTCAGCCTTAACCTTAACATTTATTCTTGTGTAACCGTTTTTCAAATAGTTAAAATCACATTCAATCCCGTCTGCCTTAATCATGTCCTCAAGCTGACGACCGGTAAAGCCTGCCAAAAATCCAAGTGCCTTGTTTTTTGTGCCGAGCCTTGTAAGAATAACAGAAACATTTATGCCCTTACCGCCGTAGTATATCGCGTCGTCGGTTGTTCTGTTAATATCGTCATATCGAAGCCTGTCAACATGCATAACATAATCAAGAGCAGGGTTAAGAGTAATTGTGTAAACCATGTTTACTGCACCACCTCTTTAACAACAGTTTTCTCTTTAATCTTATCATCGTTACATTTGTCGGTAATTATACATGCAGAATCAAGCGAAGCAAAGCTTACTGCAGAAACCTTGTTGAATTTTGTCGCATCGCAAAGAATATACGACGCAAAGCTTCTTTCGATAGCAACTGCCTTAAGCATTGCCTCGTCAGTGTCGGGAGTGGTAAATCCCTGCTTTTCGCTGATACCGTTTGCACCGATAAACGCCTTTGAAAAATTATATTTTTGGAGATTGCCTGCGGCAACAAGACCGATGATAGCCTCTGTTGTTTCCTTAAGCTCACCGCCTACAACAAACACCCTGCAGCCCTTTTGCGCGAGCTCCTTTGCGTGAGCAATGCCGTTTGTGACAAAGCTTGCCTTTGAGCCTTCCTTTATGAATGTGGTCATAAGATAGGTAGTTGAGCCTGCGTCAATAAATACAAAATCGTTGTCATTTATAATTGAAGCAGCGTATTCGGCAATCATGAGCTTTTGATCAACATTTTTAAGTGATTTTGCTTCAATGCTGTCCTCAGCCTTTAAGAATTCCTGCGACAGCACTGTTGCGCCGCCGTGAACTCTGTTGAGCTTGCCGAGATTTGACAGTGCTACAAGGTCGCGCCTTATTGTACTCTCGCTTGTGTTGTACATTGCAGAGAGCTGATTTACGCTCACTGAGCCGTTTTGATTGAGCAATTCAAGTATTAGCTCTCGTCTTTCCTGTGTCAGCATTTTAATCTCCTTTTTTGCGGTCGTCACCGCAACGAAATAATTATTTCCCTTTGCACCATGATTATACCAAAACGAGCAAAAACGGTCAACAATCACACTTGAAATTCGGCAGAAATGAGCAAAACAGAGCGTTATGCTTGTGCATAAAGCCTTAAAAACAAGAAACAACTGCACGAAAATGAATGATATTACAAAATCAGTCAAACAAATGCGTAGGCAAAAATAAAAGCTGATTGACAAAACGCCAATCAGCTTAATCAGGCTTATGAAATTCAGTTATTTATATTCCTGCTCTTGAGAACAGCACAAAGCGCCCTTTTCAATTCCTCTCTGTTATAGATTTGACTCATGTTCAAAACAGTGTCGTAGCATCCGGACACGGCAAAATTGACAAGTGCGATTTCAATGTAGTTATTTTCAGTCGTAAAGCCGTTATTCTTAACAATGGATGCAACAAGATTATCCTTGTAAACCTTGCTCGCCTTGCCGCATATCTCGCTGTTTTTAAAGCGAACGATGAAATCCAAATTCTTTTCAATCTCGTCAAGACATTTGTCAACAAAAGGCTGAGGATTTCTTATTATGTCGTCAAAAATAATGTGCTTGGAAATCTCAGCAATGCCGTTTAGCACCGCCTGAAAGCAACGCTGAATACAGTCGCCCATGCTGTTGTAATGCAGATAGAATGTGCTTTTGTTAATGTCAGCCCTTTGGCATACCTCAAGTACGGTTATTTTGCTTGCATCCTTTTCAACAAGAAGATCAAGCACCGCATTGAAAATAGCTGTTCTTGTCCTAACAATTCGTCTGTCCATAATCACACTTCCCTTCGACTATATATCTGTCTCTTATACACATCTCCGAGCCCACGAGACAAGAGGCAAT
>CAMGDK010000097.1 GCA_946042285.1 uncultured Clostridia bacterium
TTTTTTCTTTTATATCAAAATTTTTGCTTTTTTTAAATTACTGTTGTATAATATATTATTATAATACAAATAAGAAGCAATTGTATTTGAAAGTGGAGATGATAAATATGTCAACTGTTATTTCGCTTTTGAGCGTAGTGCTGCGGTATTTGCTGCCTGTGTTTGCGATATTGATATTATCGGTTAGTATTGTGTCGCTGTTTAGGAACAGACCGAGGCTTCATAAGCTTGCACAGCTTGTTGATACGAATAACGGCTCAATAATTGATATAGACAGATGGGAAATATCAATAGGAAAAAGCAAATCAAACGATGTTGTGCTTCCTATGCCGGAGATTTCCCGTTATCACGCAGTTATTGCCAAGAAGAGAAGGTGCTGGACAATTACCGACACCTTTTCAAAAAACGGAGTACTTGTTAACGGCAGGAAAATCGAGGAAAGAACAGAGATTGAGGACGGAGATATAATCACAATCGGTTCAATACCGCTCAAATTTCTGTGTGCAGAGGCAGTTTCGGCAGACTCTAAAAATGAAATGCGTACCGCTGCAACCGAGCTTAAATCAAATGATAATATTGCTTATGCAGTTCTTGTTGATGCAAAGACTCACAGACCGATTTATTTAAGAAAAAAGGATGTTCTTATCGGTAGGAGTGACGATGCAGATATACAAATCAATTTGAACACCGTAAGCTCAGAGCACGCAAGAATTCACCTTACATCAAGAGGTTGGGCACTGTCTGATCTTAATAGCCACAACGGTACAAAGCTCAACGGCAGATATATAAATCAGCCGCAACTTATTTTTGATGAGGACACTGTTACATTCGGTGACAGAGTATTTGTATTTTACGAGAAATGACGGAGAGAAATTATGGCTGATAAAACTAAAAAAATACCGCATATAAAGCCGATAAATAATTTTGCATTGCTTTTTGTGCTTTCATTATTTCAGCTTTTAACAGGTGTTGCATCAGCAGGTGCAAATAATGATTTTTCGTTTAAGGCACTTGCGACGCTTGTGATACTTGTAGCTGTTGAATGGATTTATGTCGGTGCGTTCTATTTTATTTTTCACAGGAGAAATTTTGAGCTTGAGTTTATTGCATTTTTTCTGTCGGGAGTAGGACTTGCCGTTATAGGCTCTGTTGATCCCGATGCATGCTTTAAGCAGCTGATTATCGTTATTGCCGGTATCGTAGGATTCAGCATTTTTGTATTTATTCTCGGTAATGTTGATCTGTGCATGAAGCTTAGGACACCGGTTGCAGTGGGCGCAATAGTATTGCTTGTGATAAATCTGATACTCGGTAAGGTCGTTTACGGTGCGCAGAATTGGGTGTCAATCGGCGGTGTAACCGTTCAGCCGTCGGAGTTTGTAAAGGTTGCATTTATTTTTGTCGGTGCGGCAACGCTTGAAAAAATACAAACATCAAAGAATATAATCAAATTTATCATCTTTTCAATCGCCTGTGTCGGCACGCTTATTTTAATTCGTGACTTCGGTACTGCACTTGTGTTTTTTGTGACATTCCTTATAATTGCATTTATGAACTCCGGTGAGATAAAAACAGCCGGACTTGCAGTTTCAGCCGCAGTGCTCGGCGGTGCAATTGTAGTTAAGTTTAAGCCTTATGTTACAAGGCGTTTTTCCGCTTACCGTCATATATGGGAGGATACCTACGGCATGGGCTATCAGCAAACTCATATATTGACAGGTATGGCATCGGGAGGATTGCTTGGACTCGGTATAGGCAAGGGTACAATAAGAAGATATTTTGGCAATTATCTTGTTACAACAGATGATGTTTTTGGAATTATTTGCGAGGAATGGGGATTTCTTTTCGGCATTATTATGGTGCTTTCGTTTGTTGCTATTGCAGTTTCCGCACTCGTTAATTCTATTGCTGCAAGGTCAACATTCTATTCAATTGCGGCAGTAGCAGGCGCAGGCATGCTTTTATTTCAAACAGCACTTAACATCTTTGGAATTACCGATGTGCTGCCTTTAACCGGCGTAACACTTCCGTTTGTAAGCCAAGGCGGAAGCTCGATGCTTAGCTGTTGGGCAGTGCTTGCGTTTATCAAGGCATCGGATGTGCGCACCTACAACTATCTTCTCGGCAAAAAGGGAGGCGCAAAAAAGAAATGAAAATGATTACAAAAAGGGGAATATTCCTCTGGATTTTAGTGATTGCCTTCACCGCAGGACTTGTGTTTTTAATTGTCAGCTTTGTAAATCACGGTGACGAATGGGTTATGCAGCCATACAACAGTCACCTTTACAGCAGCGGAGACCTTGTAGGTGCAGGAAAAATAACCGACTGCAACGGCAGAAGCCTTGCAGAAACTAATAACGGTAAGAGAGAATATAACGATTCCGTTACCACAAGAAAGGCTACTCTTCATACCGTCGGCGATACAAAAGGATTTATCTCAACAGGTGTGCAAAATGTGTATGAGGCAAAGCTGACAGGCTTTAATGTCCTTACAGGTATATATAATGTGACTAAAAACGGCAGCGGTAACGATATGCAGCTTACCGTTAATGCAGATGTTTGTGATGTTGCGTATAAGGCGTTGAGCAATTATAAGGCAGGCTGTGTCGGTGTCATTAACTACAAAACAGGTGACATAGTGTGTATGGTTTCGACACCGAGCTACGACCCGCAAAACAAGCCGTCTGATATTGACACAAACGATTATTATGAGGGCGTGTATATGAATAGGCTGCTTACCGGACTTTACACTCCCGGCTCAACATTTAAGCTTGTGGTTGCCGCGTGTGCAATAGAAAATATACCCGATATATACAGCAGAGAGTTTAAATGCACGGGAGAATATGATGCAGGCGGAACGCCTATTGAGTGTAACGCAAGGCACGGTAAGCTTAATTTCAATGAAGCGCTTGCAAAGTCATGCAACTCTGCTTTTGCACAAATTGCAATCGAGCTTGGATATAAGAAGCTTGCAGACACGGTTAAGGAGCTTGGTTTAACCTCAACGGTTTGCGTTAGCGGCGACATAAATTCATCAAAGGGTAGATTTTTCCTCGAAAAAGGGGACAGCAATGACTATATCGGTTGGACAGGCATCGGTCAGGGTGACACTCTTGTTTCACCGATTGCCATGTTAAGATTTGTCGGCGCAGTAGCTAACGACGGCAAGGCAGTATCTCTCAATCTTGTTGAGTCGTTTGCTACAAAGGCGGGCAAAATGCTTGACCTTGATTTTAATGTGAGGGAAACACCTCTTTTAAGCTCTGAGACTGCATCAAGGCTTAAGTCAATGATGAGGTATAATGTTAAGGAGCAGTACGGTGACTACAATTTTAAGGGGCTAAAGCTTTGTGCGAAGTCCGGTACTGCACAGATAGACAGTGTTGATGCTCACAACACAGCATGGTTTGCAGGCTTTATGGATGATCCCGAAAATCCTTATGCGTTTGTTGTTCTTGTTGAGCATGGTAATTCCGGCTCGGGTACCGCAGGACCGATTGCCAATAAGGTGCTTCAGGCGTTAGTAAATAAGTAATAGCGAGTTATAATAATTATATGGATTATTTGATAAATGAGGAAAAAAAGGAAAGAGCTCTTTTAATCGGTGTTGACACAGGTGAGTTTGATGCAGATGTGTCGATAAACGAGCTTGAGGAGCTTGCCGATACCGCAGGTGCAGAGGTTGTAGCTCAAATGCTTCAAAAACGAAGTACGGTTGAGGGCGCAACCTTTGTCGGTAAGGGAAGGCTTGAGGAGATAGCGGAGTTTTGCGAGGGGAACGAAATTGATGTTATCATTGCCGATGCAGAGCTTTCTCCCGTTCAGGTTAGGAATATTGAGGATGCAACAAATGTCAGAGTAATTGACAGAACGACTCTTATTCTTGATATTTTTGCAGGCAGGGCGCGCTCTAAGGAGGGTAAGCTTCAAATTGAGCTTGCACAGCTGAAGTATTCGTTGCCGAGGCTTACGGGTAAGGGTACATCACTCTCTCGTTTAGGCGGAGGAATCGGTACAAGAGGTCCCGGCGAAACAAAGCTTGAAACAGATAAGCGTCATATTAGGCGCAGAATTCAGTATATTAAAAATGAGCTTGATGCAGTTGAAAAGCGCAGAGCCATGCAGCATAACAGACGAAAAAAGAACGGCGCGCTTGTCGTTGCCATTGTGGGATATACCAACGCCGGTAAATCCACTCTTTTGAATTATTTAACTAATGCAGGTGTGCTTCAGGAGGACAAGCTGTTTGCAACACTTGATCCAACCGCAAGGAAGCTTGCTTTACCAAACGGCGAGCAGATAATGCTTGTTGATACGGTTGGATTTATCAGCCGTCTGCCTCATCAGTTTGTTGAGGCGTTTAAGTCAACTCTTGAGGAGGCAACATACGCAGATGTAATTTTAAATGTTTGTGACTCCTCAAGCGAGCAGTGCTATGAGCATATTAAAACAACAGATGATATTTTGAAATCACTTTTTGATGACGGAATTATCGATGTACCGGTAATTTATGTGTTTAACAAATGCGATATATCAAACGGATTAAACAGTGATATTTACGGCAGAATGAACGGCGAAAGATGTGTTAAAATCAGTGCGGCGACAGGCGAGGGTGTTGACGCTCTTCTTACAGAAATCGAAAACGCCTTACCCTTATCAAGAAAAAGAGTAAGAATGACCTTGCCGTTTGACAAAATTTCGATAGCCTCAAAAATCAGGGCAGACGGTATTGTGCATGAGCAGGAGTACACCGAAGACGGATTACTGCTTGATGCAACCGTAAATATTTCAATTCTTGATGAAATAAAAGATTATATTGTCTGACTTATTTTCATAGAATTACTTGGGTGATTTTATGAAAATGTTAACATTAAAGCTCAATCCAAAAGCAATTTTCGGAATAATTCTTGCGCTTACCGGATTGGTTGTGATTGTTATTTCCTTTGCATCAAATCATATTCAGGATGCAAAAAGTGTATCTGCCTCAATCAATGCATCAACCGACGAAAAGCGCAGGGAATACCTTAAGGAGCTTGGATGGGAGCTTGATGACGAATGTGAAGAAAAACAGCTTAAGATACCTGAAAGCTGGAATGAGGTCTATATAGATTATAACGAAATACAGAAAAATCAAGGCTTTGATTTAACTGACTATAAGGGTAAAAGCGTTACCCTTTATACATACAAGATTACAAATTACGACGGTATCGATGAGGGAATAGTTGCTGATATGCTTGTTTGTGACGGAGTGTTAATCGGCGGTGACGTGTGCAATCTGTCAGCAAGCGACGGCTTCCTTGTCGGCTTTAGCGGTGAGCATGGAAAGAATTGACAAAATAACTGCTGTTGCACTGAATATTTCAAGAAAGGATGCAGCACAGCTTATTAAGCAAAAAAGAATAACGGTAAACGGCAAAGCCGTTAAAAGCGTTAATGAAAAAATTGACGAGGCAAACGATGCTGTTTGCTGCGACGGTGAACAAATTATATACAATAAATATGTATATATAATGATGAATAAGCCAAAGGGCGTCATTTCGGCAAG
>CAMGDK010000098.1 GCA_946042285.1 uncultured Clostridia bacterium
CTTATGAGTTTTGTTTATTGAGAAAAGTATTAGATTTTTCACAAAACCACCTCTTATTCCTACTTATCTCATAGGATTTATATCATTGTTATACACCCTATTTTTCAATTTGTCAATAGGTTTTTATAAATTTCCTACAAAATAAATAGGACTTTAACTAATTAAAGTCCTTTAAGAAGCTATATTCAACGCCTTTAAGCTTATAAGAAATGAATGTGTCAAGCTTAACATTATGAATAGATTTAAAAATATTATGCTCAATATCGGGATTAATTTTCTTTAAATCTTTAATAAGGGCCTTTATTTCCTGTCGCTTTGACTCCCCTATTCCGTCCTCGCTGTTGCTATACTCATCAACAAATCTGCAGGCGCATTGAATAAATGTTAATTTGTTATAATCACGCCATTTTAATATTGCACTTTCGTTAACGCAATAGAGCGGTCTTATAAGCTCCATACCCTCAAAATTAGTGCTTTTGAGCTTTGGAAGCATTGCCTGAAGCTGTGAGCCGTAAAACATACCCATCAATGTCGTTTCGATAACATCACTTAAATGATGACCGAGCGCAATCTTATTACAGCCAAGCTCCTTTGCTTTTGCATAAAGATGACCGCGTCTCATCCTTGCACAAAGATAGCACGGAGAACCGCCGACATTTTCGGTAACCTCAAATATATTCGACTCAAAAATATCAACAGGAATTTCAAGAGCCTTGCAGTTATGCTCTATTTGTTTTCTGTTAACATCATTATAGCCGGGGTCCATACAAATAAATTTTAAATCGAAGCTGACATCACTGATTTTTTGAAGGTGCTTCATACACATTGCAAGAAGGACGGAATCCTTGCCTCCGCTGATACAAACGGCAATTCTGTCGCCCTCCTGAACAAGCTCATAATTCTTACAAGCCTCAACAAAAGGATTCCAAATATCTTTTCTGTATGTTTTTATTATACTGCGCTCAACAGTTTGAGCATACGTTAATTCTCTTGCCAAATTAATACCTCAAGAATTTATTTTATCTCAATAAATGATGCATAAATATTTCTTATATCATCACTTGTCAGCTTCATCGGATGATTAGATAGTCGAGATGCGTCAACACCGTTTACGGTTTCTTCAAATTCAGCCTTATTCATTGTCAAATCATCAAGAAGATTTAGATCTCTCAAAAGATTTTCGAGAGTATCGGGTGTATAGCCTGATATTTTTTCAACTTCCTTTAACAATGCCGTCAAATCATTCTCGCCAATAGCTTTCATATATTTCCAAATATACACAAGACTGACAGCAACAGCCTGACCGTGATAAAAGCCCTTGATTTTATGAAGCTTATAGCTAAATGCGTGGGCAGCAGTAGTTTGTGCAATATTTATTGCCCTGCCTGCAAACTCACTGCATTTCATCATATTATAATATGTTGTATTATCGTCTAAAAGATAAGCTTTGTAATTTTCATTAAACAGTCTCAATGCCTCAACCGAATACATTCTGCTTTCGTCAGTTGCATCAAGCGACCAGTACGCCTCAAGTGCATGAACGAATGCATCAAGCCCCGTAACAACACGCTGAATATAAGGCAGGCTCTCAAGAGTTGTATAATCGAACACCTGATATTCGGGAACAATATCCCAGCTTCTAACCGAGTTTTTGTCGCCGTTTTCGTATAATACAGAAAAGCGTGTAACCTCTGCACCTGTACCTGCCGTTGTAGGAACGGCAAGTATTTTTACATCCGTTTCGGCGAAAAGCTTTATCGCTTTAGCAACATCAATAGCACTTCCGCCACCCACAGCAATTATAAAATCACAGTCATTTTGATTAAAGCACTCTACGCCCTTATACACCGAACTGCGTTCAGGACAAGGCTCAAACTCAGTAAAGCTGACAGAATTGATGCACTCTTTATCTAATGCCTTTTTATAACCGTATCTGTCATACTCACTACTGCAAACAAAAAGCACCGATGAGGGAGAATTAGCCTTAACTATATCAATAAACTGTTTTATAAATTCTTTATTATTATACACCATATTATTCCACAATCTTACAGCCCTTAGAGACCGGAATAGTAACCGCAATATCCTTTACTAAAGGTTTTATCTCATTTAATGCATTATTTGCATCTTCTTTGTTTTCAAAAATACCAAAAACAGTCGGACCGCTGCCACTCATACATACACCTAAAGCATTATGATTTCGCATAATTGACTTAATCTCGACTTTATTGTCAACAGCGATAAACTGTTCAAAAACATTCTCCATTTTTTCGGCAATGGATTTTAAGTCTCTGCTTTGCATTGCATATAACATACCGAGCTTATCGGGTGTATGTGCTTTACCGCATTCGTCAAACTGTCTGTATGCATAGGCTGTATTAACCGAACAATCAGGCTTTGCAATAAGGATGAAACACTTTCTCAACGGCTTAACCTTATTCAAAACATCGCCGATACCTTGCGCCAAGAGTGTTCCGCCCTTAATACAAAACGGAACATCTGCACCGATTTTTACACCGATTTTGCAAAGCTCGTCAATGCTTAAATCAGCACCTGTTAACTCGTTTAATGCCACAAGCACACCTGCACCGTCAGCACTTCCGCCTGCCATACCTGCTGCGTGAGGAATACGCTTAACTATATCAATATTGATGCCTTTATTCTTAATTTTAGTATCCTTAAAAAACTGTGCTGCAGCCTTATAGGCAATATTATGCTCATCAAGTGGAATATCATCAATATTACAGGTAATAGTAATTTTTCTTGTTTTGGTTTCGGTAACGGTAACTGTGTCATATAAATTTATGCTTTGCATAATCATAAAAAGGTCATGATAACCGTCATTTCGTTTATTGATTATGTCAAGCAATAAATTAATTTTTGCATAAGCATTAACTTTAATCTGCATTATTCTCTCCAAGCTCTTTTACAAATTCGCCGATTCTTTTTACAGCCTCTCTTATGTTATCAATAGAATAGCAATATGATACACGAATAAAGCCCTCGCCACAATCTCCGAATGCATTTCCGGGAACAACTGCAACTCTTTTTGTCATAATCAGCTTCTCACAAAATTCATCGGAGCTGAGTCCTGTTGACTTTATACATGGAAATACATAGAATGCACCCTCAGGCTCAAAGCATTCAAGACCGATTTTTCTAAACTCACTTACAGTAAACTTTCTTCTCATATCGTAATCTGCAAGCATCTTTTCAATATCCTGATCTCCGTTTCTTAATGCCTCAATAGCGGCATACTGTGAATTTGTAGGAGCAGACATAATGGCAAATTGATGTAGCTTTGTCATTTGCTTAATGATAGGAGCAGGACCGAGTGCGTATCCAAGCCTCCAACCCGTCATAGAGTAGGTTTTTGAAAATCCGTTAATAACAACAGTTCTCTCCTTCATACCCTCAAGAGAAGCAACAGAAACATGCTTTTCATTACCAAATGTCAATGCGCTGTAAATCTCGTCAGAAAGCACCAAAATATCGTGCTTAATAATAATTTCTGCAATTTTTTCCAAATCATCACGGCGCATAACAGCACCTGTTGGATTATTAGGATAAGGAAGAATAAGAAGCTTTGTCTTATCGGTTATAGCACTCTCCAATGCAGAAGCAGTAAGCTTAAAGCTGTCCTCATTCTTTGTTACAACAGGGACAGCTACACCACCGCAGGTTTCCACAATAGGCTTGTAGCAAACGAATGACGGCTCAACAACAAGCACCTCATCGCCCGGAGACACAAGCGCACGAATACACATATCAATGCCCTCGGAGCCACCGACAGTAACAAGAATTTCATCCTTTGGATTGTAGTCAATATTATATTTTCTTTTGTAATAAGAAGAAATTTCTTCTCTAAGCTGAATTAGTCCGGCATTAGCAGTATATCTTGTAGTGCCTCGTTCTAAAACATCTATACCTGTTTTTCTTATGTGCCAAGGAGTCTTAAAATCAGGCTCGCCCACACCGAGAGAAATGACATTATCCATTTCCTCGGCAATAGAAAAATATTTTCTGATTCCGCTGGGCTTGATTTCAACTACGTCCTTGTTCAAAAATTTATCGTAGTTAATCAAAAGGAAATGTTCCTCCTATCATCAATAGGCTCATCAGCGAAGAAAATTCCCTGATCCTTATATTTTTTTAGAATAAAATGAGTTGCAGTTGACATAACGCCCTCTATTGGAGAAAGTCTGCTTGCAACAAACATGGCAACCTCTTGAAAAGACTTGTCTGTTACCATACATGCAAGGTCAAATCCGCCACTCATAAGATATACAGTCTCAACCTCACTCAAGTTACTAATCTTGCGTGCAACCTCATCAAAGCCGTGTGAAAGCTTTGGCTGTACCTTGATTTCAATAAGAGCAGTCACAGTTTGTGCATTTGCCTTATCCTTATCAATCATGGCTCTGTAGCCCTTAATTATTCCCGTGCTTTCATATAGGTCAATTGTGTTTGCAACCTCTTTTTCAGACATATCCAGCATAACAGCTATTTCTTTGTTGGACAGTCTTGGATTTTTTTCTATTAAGCTTAAAATCTTATCCATATAAATACCTCATTTAATTTCAACGAGCATCGGCTCGTGTTTTTTATAAATTGTTATGTAATCAAAGCCACAGGCTCGTGCAATATCATAGCCCTGCTCTATTCCGCCAAATACCTTTTCACTAAAATGTGAATCAGAGCCTACGGTAATATATTTTCCGCCAAGTTCCTTAAATCGAATAATGTACCTTTCGCTCGGAAGTGTATCATTAAAGCCGTCAAGAAAAAGACCTGATGTATTAATTTCCAAGGCTTTTTCTTTTTTTGCAAGCCTTGACAATATTTCGTCAGTTAATTCATCAAAGGCTGAATAGTCAAAGCAATCTCTCGTATCTTTGTCTATATATCTAAAAGGATATGTCAAATGTGCCAATGAGTCAAACATACCGAAATCGACAAGCCTGATTAGGTCGGAAAAATATCTTTTCATAAGCTCATTAAAATCAAGCTTTCTGTAATCAAGAAAATAAAAATCCTCCATATTTTCTAAATTGTGAATTGAACCTAAAACAAAATCATACTCATATTTTTTATATAAAGATTCAGTAAGCTCTTTTCTGTATATCGCCTGTCCTATTTCAAGGCCCTTAATAATCTCAAGAGAATTTCCAAACCTATCAATGCAAGCGTCAATATCGCTAATTTGATTAGTGCATAGGGAGTCAATATTAAGTTTTTCTCCATCAATATCACAATGGTCTGTTATTGCAATTCCTTTAGCACCTTTCTTTACGGCACTTTCACAAAGCTTTGAAATTTTATGATTACCGTCAAAGCTATGAATACTGTGCGTGTGCATATCATATAAATTCGAGTATTTCATTTATATCCTCATCAACTTAGCTAATATATTGCCTCTATTCTATCAC
>CAMGDK010000099.1 GCA_946042285.1 uncultured Clostridia bacterium
TTGCCTCTTGTCTCGTGGGCTCGGAGATGTGTATAAGAGACAGTTATTATATTACTATATAAAAATGACTATTTCAATAAGCGAGGGCAATATTTTGAAAATTCTTGTTATTAACTGCGGCAGCTCGTCTTTAAAATATCAGCTTATGGATATGAGCAACGAGTCTGTTCTTTGCAAGGGTGCTATTGAAAGAATAGGCCTTGAAATCAAAGGTGGAGAGAATAATGTTATCGTTAAGATCGGCGATGAGAAGCATTCTTACGATAAGCAGCTTCTTACTCATGTCGATGCGTTCAATGAGGTTAAATATATTCTCTCAGAGAGCGAATATAAGGTAATCGACTCATTTAAGGAAATTGATGCTATCGGACACAGAGTTGTACAGGGCGGCGACAAATATACTAAGAGCGTTCTTATCGACGAGAATGTTGTTGCAACAATTGAGCAGCTATCTCCTCTTGCACCGCTTCACAATCCTGCTAATCTTCAAGGCTATCGTGCATGCCTTGAGGTTGTCGGTCCGGATGTACCGCAGGTTGCAGTGTTTGATACTGCATTCCACAGCACAATGCCTCCAAAGGCATACATGTATGCTGTTCCTTATGAGTATTATGAAAAATACGGCGTTCGTCGCTACGGCTTCCACGGTACCTCTCACAAGTTTGTATCTCACAGAGTTGCAGACAAAATGGGTAAGGATATTAAGGATCTTAAGATTATCACCTGCCACCTTGGTAACGGCTCATCAATCGCAGCGGTTGATCACGGTAAGGTGGTTGACACATCAATGGGCTTTACTCCGCTTGACGGCTTCATGATGGGTACCCGTTCGGGCGGTGTCGATCCTTCGGTTGTCACATTTATTGAAAAAAAGCTTGGTCTTACTCCTGACGAGATGGATAAGATTCTCAACAAGGAGTCAGGTGTAAATGCCATCTCAGGCGTTTCATCAGACGACAGAGATATTTGCGCTGCTCAAAAGGCAGGTAACGAAAGAGCAATCCTCGCTCATGAGATGCAGGCTTACGAAATCGCAAAGTTCATCGGCTCTTATATTGCTGCAATGAACGGCGTTGATGCTATCGTATTTACCGGCGGTATCGGTGAAAACGGATTTTGGCTTCGTTCAAAGGTTTGCTCATATCTAGGTTATATGGGCGTTCATATCAACGAGGCACTCAATCAGTCAACCGTTAAGGGCGCTGAGGCAGAGCTTACAGACCCTGATGATAAGGTAAGAGTATTCATTCTCGCTACCGACGAAGAGCTTACAATTGCTCGTGACACTGCTGAAATAGTATCAAAGTTACACAAATAATAATCATTAAATAAAATCTATAAAAGGAGGAGAATCAATGCCTGAAATCAAGTATGAGATCACAGAGCATCTTGGCGTTATCTCTGAAACTGCTCGTGGCTGGACAAGAGAAGTGAATATGATTTCCTGGAATGGTCGTGCACCGAAAATCGATGTTAGAGATTGGTCACCGGATCACTCAAAGATGAGCAAGGGACTCACATTTACTGTTGATGAGGTTAAAGAGCTTTCAAAGCTTATTGAAAATCTCTAATAATTTGAATTTAAGGGCAACGAAGGTTTTACCGCGAGTTGCCCTTGAAATTTTTGTTAAGATAATTACAAAGTTACAGGGTAATGCAAAAATCCACCCTGAATTTGAGGTATAGATTATGGAATGGACATCTTTAAATGATTTAAGAGAGAAGTATCTTTCGTTCTTTGAAAGCAAGGGACATCTTAGATTAGACAGCTTTTCACTTGTGCCAAACGGAGATAAGAGTCTTCTTCTTATCAATTCCGGTATGGCTCCGATGAAAAAGTATTTCACAGGAGAGGTGACACCTCCTCGCAATCGTGTTACAACATGCCAAAAGTGTATTCGTACTCCTGATATTGAGTGCGTAGGTAAAACTGCAAGACACGGCACGTTTTTTGAAATGCTCGGCAACTTTTCTTTTGGCGATTACTTTAAGAAGGAAGCAACAGCTTGGGCGTGGGAGTTCTGCACAAAGGTGCTTGAAATGCCTGTTGACAAGCTTTATGTTACAATTTACGAAAACGACGATGAAGCATTTGAGATTTGGACAAAGCAAAACGGTGTTTCGCCCGACCATATCGTAAGGCTCGGCAAGGAGGACAACTTCTGGGAGCATGGCTCAGGTCCGTGCGGTCCTTGCTCGGAGATTTACTTTGACCGCGGCGAAAAGTACGGCTGCGGCAGTCCCGATTGCGGACCGGGCTGTGAGTGCGACAGATTTACTGAGTTCTGGAATAATGTGTTCAGCCAGTTTGATAACGACGGCAACGGCAATTATACAGAGCTTGCACAAAAGAATATTGATACCGGCATGGGACTTGAAAGGCTTGCCTGCATCATGCAGGGTGTTGACAATATTTTTGAGGTTGACACTGTTCAAAACATCATGAAAAAAATCTCTGAGATTGCAGGCGTTAACTATCACGAGGACGACAAGAACGATGTATCTCTTCGTGTAATTACCGACCATGTTCGTTCATCAACATTCATGATCGGAGACGGTGTAATTCCGTCAAACAACGGCAGAGGATATGTGCTTAGAAGGCTTATCCGCCGCGCTTGCCGCCACGGCAGATTGCTTGGTGTTAACGAGCCGTTTCTTTACAAGGTATGCGATACCGTTATTAAGGAAAACGAGGTCGCTTATCCTGAGCTTAAGGATAAGGAAGAGCTTATCAGAAAGGTCATTCTTGCCGAGGAGGAAAGCTTCGGCAAAACAATTGATGCCGGTCTTGCTCTTCTTGATGAGTTTATCGAAAAAATGGACGGCAATGTATTCTCCGGTGAGGATGCATTCAAGCTTAATGATACCTACGGCTTCCCGCTCGACTTGACAAAGGACATTCTCGAGGAAAAGGGAATTACTGTCGATGAGGATAAGTTTAATGCTCTTCTTGCCAATCAAAAGTCAACTGCAAGAGCTGCCCGTAAGGACGCAGGCGCAGATGCATGGAAGGGCGAGAGTGTTAAGATTGAGGCTGATAAAACAGAATTTGTCGGCTATACAGACTTTAATTGTGACGCAAGAGTTGTTGCAATCGTAAACGCAGACGGCGAGCTTGTTGATATGCTCGGCGCAGGCGAGAAGGGCACAGTTGTTTTGGACAAGACTCCCTTCTATGCTATGTCAGGCGGACAGGTCGGCGACAGCGGTGTTATCAAAAACGGCGAAGGTAACTCGTTTATCGTTGCCGACACAACAAAAAATGATGACTCAATTTATCTCCATTTGGGTGAGGTTGCAAGAGGCGTTATCAGCGTTGGTGACAGCGTGCTTGCAGATATAAACGAGGACAGGCGCCGTTCTATCATGCGTAACCATACTGCTGCGCATCTACTTCAGGCTGCACTTCGTCAGGTTCTCGGCACTCATGTTGAACAGGCAGGTCAGCTCGTTGACGAAAAAGAGGTTCGATTTGACTTTACTCATTTCAATCCGCTTACACTTGAAGAGCTTGTTAAGGTTGAGCTGATTGTTAATGATTTCATTCTTAAGGCACAGTCAGTCACAATGCAGGAAATGCCGATTGAAGAAGCAAAGAAAATGGGCGCCATGATGCTCTTTGGCGAAAAATACGGCGACATTGTAAGAGTAGTTAAGGCAGGGGATTTCTCCACTGAATTTTGCGGCGGTACTCATGTGTCAAACAGCGGACAGCTCGGCTTGTTCAAGATTGTAAGCGAGTCATCGGTTGCAGCAGGCGTAAGAAGAATTACCGCATACACCGGTCTTGGCGTTATGGATTATCTCAATAAAAATGAGATGCTTGTTAAGTTCGTAGCCTCTGCGCTTAAGACAAGCGAAGGCGATGTTGACAGCAGAGTGTCGGCTATCGTTGCCGAGGGCAAGGAAAAGGACAAGGAAATCCAAAGGCTTAACGCAGAGCTTACAAGGCTTAAGAGTGCCGATATGTTCTCAAAGCCTGTTGATATTGACGGACTCGAGCTTTACACCGGTAAGGTTGAGGGTACTACTCCCGACGCTCTTCGTTCGATGGGTGACGACCTTAAGGCAAAGGGTGACAATGTAGTTGCTCTTATCGCAGGTGTTAACGGTGACAAGGCTAACCTTGTTGCAGTGTGCGGCAAAAATGCTATTGCAAAGGGTGTAAAGGCAGGAGATTTGGTTAGAGAGATTGCAAAGCTTGCCGGCGGCGGTGGCGGCGGACGCCCTGACTCTGCTATGGCAGGTGCAAAGGATTTGTCAAAGCTCGACGATGCCGTTGCACAGGTTGAAGCAACCGTAAAATCCATGATTAAATAAGAGGTTTTAATATGTGTATTTTTTGTGAGATTGTTGCCGGCAATATTCCTTCAACAAAGGTATATGAGGATGACATGATTCTTGCCTTTAAGGACATCAATCCTGTTGCACCGGTGCATACAGTTATTATTCCTAAGCTTCATATTGAAAGTGCTAACGGCGTTGACGACAGCAACAGCAAATATGTTGCGCATATATTTGAAAAAATCCCTGAAATTGCAAAGAGTCAGGGCATTGATTCATATAGAATTATCAACAACTGCGGCGAGGATGCAGGCCAAACGGTTAAGCACCTTCATTTTCACCTTGTCGGCGGCGTAAAGCTTGATGAGAAGATTATATAATTTTTGTAAGGGGAGAATATTATGAGTGAAGAATTTTACACACTGAAAATAGCAGGTCTTGAAAGACAGCTTAAAAAGTTCCCGGTTTCCGACACTCTTGACATTGCGGCGTTCATTCTTTTCGGTGATGTTGAGTTGACGGAGGCTTGTGCAAAAGCGCTTCTTGAAAAGGTGCCTGAGTTTGACTATATCGTTACACCCGAAGCAAAGTCAATTCCGCTTGCTTATGAGATGAGCAGGCTTTCGGGCAAAAAGTATATCGTTGCAAGAAAGGGCGTTAAGGTCTATATGGACAGACCGGAGAGCGTTGATGACTCCTCATTAACTACTCAATCCTCTCAAAGCTTATATTTAGGTCATGAGGACGGCGATTTGCTTGCAGGCAAGAGAACGCTTATTGTTGATGATGTTATTTCAACAGGCGGTAGTCTTCTTGCACTTAAGGAGCTTTTAGCAAAGTTTGATGCAAATGTTGTTGCCTCATGCGCACCTCTTGCAGAGGGTGATGCCGGTAACAGAACAGACATTATTTTCCTTGAAAGGCTTCCGCTTTTCTTCAAATAATATAAATAGTATATTAAGTAATAACTGTCTCTTATACACATCTCCGAGCCCACGAGACAAGAGGCAATC
>CAMGDK010000100.1 GCA_946042285.1 uncultured Clostridia bacterium
AACATCGGTATTCAAGAGGAGGACGATATTGTTGTTACAAAGGAAACTGCTACGAAGAAGGATTGGATTAAAAACCTTGCATTCTTCGCACTCGGTGCAGCAGGAATTGTAATCGGTGCCGATCTTCTTGTTGACAAGGGTACACTTATCGCACAGTCACTCGGTATTCCGCAACGTGTAATCAGTGTTGTTGCCATTGCAATCGGAACATCTCTTCCGGAGCTCGTCACAACCATTACCGCACTCAAGAAAAAGGTCGGTGCACTTTCGGTCGGTAACATTCTCGGCGCAAACATTATCGATCTTTCACTTATTCTTCCTGTTTGTGCATTCGTTTCAATGGGCAAGGGTACAGGCACACTTGCAGTATCGGTATCATCTGTTACAATCGATATGATGGTTTGCCTTGCAGCGATTGCGGTTGCTGTTTTACCTACAATCATTACCAAAAAATTTCATCGTTGGCAGGGTATTGTGATGCTTGTCGGCTATGTCGCTTATGTGGCAACAGTGTTTATCTAAACATTATATTTACGCTTATTTCTAACTAAAGGTTTAAGCAAATTCAAGTGGGAGGGCGTAGGTCCTCCCACTGTGCTTTAAGGGGTAAAATATGGATACAGTAAGAACATATACAAAGAAAGAGGCTTCCTTGTATTTAACCGGAATGTTCGGTCAAAACATGATTTACAATATTGTTGCGACAGGACTCTACTTTTACTTTCAAAATGTAATATGCCTGCCTGCAATTGCACTCGGTTGGATATTTGCAATTGCAAGAGTTTGGGATGCAATAAACGATCCTATAATGGGAAGCATTGTTGATAAGACGAGAAGCAAGTGGGGAAAATGCAGACCTTATCTTATCTTTTCGCCACCGATTATTTGTGTTATTACATGTGTTGCATTTTTGAACGGTAATTATGCTGCTGCAAAAAACGCAGGCAATCAAGCGGCAATGGTGCTTATCGTGACATGGGGAGCGCTTTCATACATACTTTGGGGTATGAGCTATACTGTCGGTGATATTCCTCTTTGGGGAATTATCAGCCGAATGAGTGAGAGTGAAAAGGATCGTGCTAAGCTTATTTCACTTTCGAGAATTATCGCTTCAATCGGCGCCGCTTTGGTCGTAGTGTCAATTATTGCCGTTTCTCAGGCGGTTAACGGTATGCTCGGAGCAAGCCAAAATGCTCAAAAGGGATTTATAGTTGTAGGTATCGGTATGACGGTTGTCGCTTCTCTCTTGTTTGAATGTGCAGGAATAGGCACAAAGGAGAGAGTGCCTGTAACAAGCCAAAGCAAAACCATGAGAGAAAGCTTTGCACTTATGTGGCAGTGTAAGCCGTTTAGAAGAATACTTATCAGCGGTATTCTTCGTTCTCCTATTCAGCTTATGATGATTGTTGTAATGACACTGTTCTCATATTACTACTGCGAGGGAGACCTCACGAAAGCATTTACCGACCCAAAAAGACTTCTTATAGTGGTAATAGTAGGCGGTGGATTTTTTGTAGGTCAGTTTGCCGCTATGGTGCTCTGCCCGATGTTGATGAAAAAGACAAGCGTCAAAACCTTGTATAACATTACAGGCTTATCCGCAATTCCGACAGCGCTGCTGTTTGTTGTGTATTTGATAGCACCTACAAATCTTATGAATATAGGTTGGGTGCTTGTTGACGGCGTTCTTCTTCTTTTTTCCGGTGCAGGCTTCGGCGCGGTAAATGTATGTCAGTCGGTTATGATCAGCGATTGTATTGATTACGAGGAATATAACAGCGGATATAGACCTGATGGTATATTTTTCTCAGGTCAAAGCTTTATTACAAAGTTTTCTGCCGGTATAGCTTCAATTATTTCAGCCTATGTCTATGCATCGGTAGGCTATACAGATGTAAATATAAGTGCTATGAATGAAGCTCTTGCAAACGGTGCCTGCTTTGCATCGGATTATCAGCCTTATGCAAAGGCTATGTGGTTTTTACTTTCCGTTCCGCCTGCAATCGGTCTTCTTATTTCAATAATACCGACACTGAAATATGAAATCACATCGGAAAGTCACAAGCAAATGCTTGACGAGCTTATCGAAAGACATTTAGAGATTGAAAGAGAACAGAAAAATAAATAATTACTATTGCATTTTTAATATCTTTCTGTTATAATATCACCAACGCATTAGCGTGGCAAAGTGCTAATGTACAAAATAATCAACTATACGGAAGGTAAGAATTATGAAAAAGTATTTATCAATCATCCTTGCAGCAGTTATGGCAATTTCAGTCGTTTTGGCATTTGCAGGCTGCTCAAAGACAACAGATGAACCAACTGAAGCAGCAGACACCGACACAAGCGCAGCAGCTGTTGCAGATGTTGACGCAATCAAGTCTGCAGGCAAAATGGTTATCGGTATCACAGAGTATGAGCCAATGAACTACAAGGACGCAGAGGGCGAGTGGACAGGCTTTGATACAGAGTATGCACAGGCTGTATGCGCAAAGCTTGGTGTTGAGCCTGAATTTGTTATTATCGACTGGGACAACAAGTTCCTTGAGCTTGACGCAAAGTCTATTGACTGTATTTGGAACGGTATGACAATTACCGACGAGGTAATGAATAACTCCGATGTTACAAACGCTTATGTTAAGAACGCACAGGTAGTTGTTACTACTGCTGAGGTTAAGGCAAATTACACAACTCTTGCTGAAATGACAGACCTTACATTCGCTGCTGAGGCAGGCTCTGCAGGTGAGGCTGCTCTTAAGGATGCAGGCATTACTCCGACAGCAGTTGTTGATCAGGCAAGTGCTCTTATGGAGGTTAGCTCAGGTACAGCTGATGCATGCGTAATTGATATTACTATGGCAAATGCAATGACAGGCGAGGGAACAAGCTACGAATCACTCGTTCAGGTTGAAGAGCTTGCTGCCGAGGAATACGGTATCGCTTGCAGAAAGGGCTCAGACCTTACTGCTGAGATTAACAAGCTTACAGACGAGCTTAAGGCAGACGGCACAATGGATAAGCTTGCTGAAAAGTATGAGCTTACACTTGCAAAATAATAAATAGATATTTCAAATTCAGTAACAGGGCAGGAGCGTTTTGCTTGTGCCCTGTTATCGTGGTTTAAGGAGAAATTATGTTCTGGCAGGTAACACTTGAGCTCTTAAAGGGCTTTGGAACAACACTTGAGCTTTTTGCGCTTACTCTGCTCTTTGCACTTCCGCTCGGACTGATTATCAGCTTCGGCTCTATGAGTAAGTTTAAGCCAATCAAGGTCTTGGTTAAAATCTTCGTTTGGATTATCAGAGGTACACCTCTTATGCTCCAAATGATTGTAATTTTCTTCGGTCCGGGCTTGCTTGCTTCACATGCAAAGGCAGTCGAAAATCCAAACATTTTTATATCGTGGATAGCAACATGGTCTGTGTTTGACCGTTTTGTTGCAGTTCTTATCGCTTTCGTAATTAACTATGCTTGTTATTTTTCGGAGATATACAGAGGTGGAATAGAAAGCATACCGAAGGGGCAGTATGAGGCAGGTCAGGTTCTTGGTATGACTAAATCACAAATCTTCTTTAAGGTTGTGCTTATGCAGGTTGTCAAGAGAATAATTCCCCCTATGAGTAATGAGATTATAACTCTCGTCAAGGATACATCGCTGGCAAGAATTATCGCGGTGTACGAGGTAATATGGGCAGGACAGATGTTTATTAAGTCGGCAGGTTTGATTTGGCCGTTGTTCTACACGGGCGCGTTTTATCTGTTGTTCAACGGATTACTCACAATTCTTTTCGGTAAAATTGAAAAGAAGTTAGATTATTACAGAGGTTAAGATTATGGCTATTTTAGAGGTAAAAAATATACATAAAAGCTTCGGTAATAACGAGGTTTTAAAGGGCATTGATTTCACGCTTGAAAAGGGTGATGTTCTTGCAATTATCGGTTCCTCAGGCAGTGGCAAAACAACTCTTTTGAGATGCCTTAATTTTCTTGAAACTCCCGATGTCGGCTCGATTGCAGTTAACGGCGAAACGCTTTTGAATTGTGATGACGATACAACATTGAGCGATAAAGAGATTAGGAAAAACAGGCTTCATTTCGGTCTTGTTTTTCAACAGTTCAATCTTTTTCCTCAGTACACCGTTAAGGACAATCTTACACTTGCACCAAAGCTTGCACTGAAAAAGGAGAAAATATCAAAGGACGAATATTCAAAAAGAGTTAAAGAAATTTCCGAAACCGCAGATTCCCTTCTTGAGCGAGTAGGTCTTTCCGATAAGGCTCAGTCATATCCGTTTCAGCTTTCGGGCGGTCAGCAGCAGAGGGTTGCTATTGCCCGTGCGCTTGCCATGCACCCTGATATTCTTTGCTTTGATGAGCCTACATCGGCACTTGATCCGGAGCTTACAGGTGAGGTTTTGAATGTTATCAGAGGACTTAAAACAGGCAACAGTACAATGATTGTTGTAACTCACGAAATGAAGTTTGCAAGGAATGTTGCCGACAAGGTAATCTTTATGGCAAACGGTGTTATTGAGGAAATCGGCACATCCGAAGAGGTGTTTGATCATCCTAAAAGCGAAATTCTTAAGGCTTTTTTAAATAAAGCACTTGATGAATAGTTATATTTGTGGTAAATTATTACTATACAAATTGTAAAAAAGGAGTTTTGTTATGGATTTACAAAAATTGATGGACAAGCAGGAAGAGTATGCAAAATATATGCATAGTGAAATCACACATATCTGTAAGGATATGGAGAAGCGTGATCCCGGCTCAAAGGGTGAGCTTCAGGCGTGTGAGTACATGGCAGATGTTTTGAAAAAGGATTGCGGCTGTGAAACTGCAACAATAGAGAGCTTTAAGGAAAATCCGGGCTCTTTCTTCGGTTGGATTTATTTCACAATCACATTTGTTTTGATTGGTATTGTCGGCTTTTTCTTCTGTCCCGTTATTTCAGCGGCGCTTATCATTGCAGGTCTTGTAATTGTATTTTTACAGTTTGGACTTTACAAAAAGTGTGTTGACAGATTTTTCCCTGAAAAGACAGGTCACAATGTTACCGCAATTAAGAAATGCTCGGGTGAGGTTAAGCGCAGAATTTTCTTCAACGGTCATCCGGATGCTGCTTGGGAGTGGCCTGTAAACTATGCACTCGGCGGTGTTGGCTTTGAGGGCCACGCTATTCTTTGCGGTGTCGGCGCAGTGTATTATCTTGTTATTTCAATTGTGTCAACTATTAAGTACGGTCCGTTCACCATGGCTGAGCAGGGCTCAACATTATTCAAGATGG
>CAMGDK010000101.1 GCA_946042285.1 uncultured Clostridia bacterium
CTCGATAGCAGGAATTTCTCTTGTAATTGTTTTTTCGCAATCTGCACAATGGGCAGTTTCAATGCCGTTTGATGTACATGTTGCAGGAGTAGTAACAACATATTCGCCATAGCTGTGACCGATAGCAGGAATGTCTCTTGCCATCGTTGCCCCGCAGCTTGCACAGGTAGCGATTTCAACACCGTTTTCCGTGTCGGTTGCAGGAGTGGTAACAGCATATTCGCCGTAGCTGTGACCTAATGCATCTGTATAATTGCTTTTATAGGTGTTGCCGCAAACTGAACATGTGTATTCATCATAGCCCTGTTCGGTACAGTCGGCAGGATGATTTGTCATCGTATAGCTATGCTCGGCAGCAGGAAATTCTCTTGTAATTGTTTTTTCGCAAGCTGCACAATGGGCAGTTTCAATGCCGTTTGCTATACATGAAGCAGGAGTAGTAACAACATATTCGCTGAATTCATGACCGGTAGCGGAAATTTCCTGTTTTAATTCTGTTGCGCATTTAGTACATGAAGCAACCTTAACGCCGTTTTCTGTACAGGTTGCAGGAGTGGTAACAACATACTCGCCGTAGCTGTGACCGGTAGCGGGAATATCCCTTGTTATTGTGCTATCGCAATTTGAACAGCAGGCTTCTTCAACGCCTTCTGTCGTACATGTCGAAGGAGTGGCGACAACAAATTCACCATAGCTGTGACCGGTTTTGTCTATTGTCTTTGTAATGGTAATTGCGCACCATCTGCAGGAAGCAGTCTGCGTACCGTCTGTTGTACATGTAGCAGGAAGAGTAACAACATACTCGCCGTAGCTGTGGTCAACTCTCGCCGTGCTTCTTGTAATTGTGTCGCCGCAAGCATTGCATTTTGCGGCTTCAACACCCTCCTCAATGCATGTAGCAGGAGTAGTAACGACATACCCTCCGTAGCTGTGACCGGTAGGTTGAACAATTCTTGTTCTTTCCTTACCGCAAAAACGACATGATGATGTTTCAATTCCGCTTTCGGTGCAGGTAGGATTTGCGGTTACGACATATTCGTTATATCCATGTTCACCGGTTGCTTCGATTGACTTGTACTGTTCAAATCCGCATACAGAGCAGGTCTTATGCTTTGAGCCTGTTGTTGCGCAGGTAGCGTCCTTATCTATGATATAGCTGCCGAATTTGTGGCTTGTAACAGGTGTTGGATTAGAAGTGTATGAGCTTGAGCAAACAGAGCAGGTGTAAAGCGTATATCCGCCTGCAATGCAAGTCGGTTCAACGACTGATTGATTGTAGTTGTGGGAGTAAGCCTCAATGCCTATTATGTCGCTGAAGCCACCGTAAATCTTTTTACCTTTTACAGTGATGTATGCTCTTACTCTGTAAAAGCCGATAGCACCCTCACCGATAGTATGATTAAAGGAAGTACCCTTTTGAAGCGACACCGTTTTGTACTTGCCGTTTTCCGTTGCGCTGTACTGAATATCATATCCGCTTACACCGCTTTGCTTATTGAATACTACCGTTACGGTTGAGCAGGTTTTTGACTCGCCGTCAATGCCCTTTACCGCAGACGGAATTGCTTTGATCTTAACAACCTTTGAGCTTTTTTTGCTCTTGCCGTTAACAGCCGCAACCTTGTAGTAATAGGTGCTTCCTGCCTTAAGCTTCTTGTCGGTATATGATACCGTTGAAGACTTTTTTATTGTTTTTACAGCCTTAAAGCCCTTGTTTTTCTTCGTTGAGCGGTAAACGACATATTTCTTTGCACCCTTAACCTTTTTCCATTTTAGCTTAACAGATGTTGGTGAAGTGTTTTCTGCCTTTACCGACGGAGCCGAAATGCTTGCGGCATAAGCGGTCAGTGCGTATTGCGGTAATGCTGCCTCAAATGCAAAGAGGCAGGTAAAAGCAATAACGGCAGACATCAACATAATTAAACATTTTTGTAATGATTTTACCATTGCTGTTCCTCCGTGTTATTTAATATATCTAATATCCTTGCCGAAAAGGATAAGAGGCTTGTATTCGCCGGTTATTCTTGATGTGATGCGCTGGTCATACTTTTCTTCAAGCTCATCAAATGTGTAGTTTGTAGAAACAATAGTAGGGAGCTTTGCCGAAAGTCTTGAGTTGATAATGTTGTAAAGGCACGCCACCGTGTAGCTGTTTTTAAATTCGGTACCAAGGTCATCGATAATAAGCAAATCACAGTTGAGCACTGCTCTTTCCGTGTATCTGATGTTATCAAATCTGCCGAAATTTTCGTTTTGCAAATCATTGAGAATGTTTTGCGCGGTGCCGTAAATTACACTGTATCCCTTGTTGATAACAACATTCGCAATCGCAAGTGAAAGGTGAGTTTTGCCAAGACCTGTTGAGCCCATAAACAAAAGATTTGACGAACCTCTTTTGAATGATGACGCATATCTTTCACAGCTTTGTGATATTTTCTCAGCCTTATATCTCGGTGAAATACCGTTGTCTAACGACTCCTCGGGGTAGTATTTGACATCAAAGCTTTCAAAGGTACATTCGTCAATCGGTGCAATCTGTGCAAGATTTTGCCTTTCAACATCCTTTAACAGCTGTGTGTGACAGCTGCACCTTCTGTTTTTTATAAATCCCGTATCCTGACAGGCAGGACAGGTGTAATTTGTTTCAAGTGCGTTTTCGTCATATCCGTTTTTTATGAGAGCCTTCCTTTTATCATCTTGAAGCTGAAGACTTTGCTTCATAAGCTTTTCTATGTCGGATTGCTTGTCGTTGCTGTAAAGAAACACCTTTGAAATGCTTAAGCCGATTTGAGCAAGCTTGCGCTGAATATCTGCTAATTCCGGAATTTTGGCGCTTATTTCGTCAATACGCTCCTGTGCTTCGAGCATAGCATGCTCGCGCCTGCGCTCAAGGATTTGTGTTGCTTTCGCGTAAACCTCTTGTGAATATGCCATATTGCATCTCCCTTGTATGCTTATATATCTGTGTTGTTCATAGCGTCACGCTTGATTTTTTCAAGGTCGTATGACGGCTTGCTTTTTAATTTGCCGTCGTTGCTGCCCTTATTCTTTGATTGCTGCTTTTGCTCCTGCTGATTTGCTGCGTCGGCAGGAGTCTTAATGCCTTGACTTTTCCAATTCTTAAGAACGGCATTTATGTACGTAAGCTTTGGCTCGGAGGTGTTCTCCTTCATAATGTCACAGGCAAGGCTTATCATAGTTATGTCAAAATCTTCAAACCATTGCGCCACCATCTTGCGCTGATTAACGGTAGGACGCTTGTGACTTATTCCCGTCATGGCAACAATCTCGTTCCAAAGCCTGTCAGTGCGCTCGATTTCTTTAAGCTTTTCCTCAGCCTGTGCAATAGTGTCGATGCCTTCTTCTGCCCATGCCTTTGCCATAGAGTTGACATGAGATATGCCGATAGATTTACCTTTAAGCTTTTGCGCACGGTAAAATTCAAGTATCATCAGCACAATTTCGGGATTAAGTCCGTAGTAGTTAACCATGTTAATCATCATTTCCTGCTCGGAATGGCTGATAGTTCTGCCGAGAACGCTCTGTGCCTCTGTAAGCAAAAAGCGCAGCCCTTCGTCATCACGAAGAATTGAAACAACGTCCTTCGGCGACAGCCTCGGTGCAGAAATTGCTTTTTTAACCGGATTAGGCTTTTCAGGCGCAGGCTCGCTCTTCTTTATTTGAGCAGGGGAGTCGGTATTCTGCACAGTGCCGTTGTCCGTGCACAGCACACCCTCATCAATCCAAAATTCAAGAAGCTCGTCAACGCCGTCGGATGTTTGACCGAGTGCTTTTGCAATTTGAGCAGATGTTGCCTGACCGTTGTTCCTTAAAACAAGCAGTAACGCCTTAAGCTGATATTCACTTGTCATTTTTAAGTATTTGTCAACAAGAGCAACAGGCACATTGAATATGCCGTCCTGCCAAATGTTTGCAAAGGGTGAAATTCTGTAATCCATTGTAAGCTCCTTTATGTCCACTCTATATTTTATCAAATTTGTTGCAATAAGTAAATATATAAATAGTGACAATTTTTTTGAAAAAGGTATTGACAAAATGAACAACTGTGATTATAATAGTGCTTGCATTTGCGGATGTAGCTCACCCGGTAGAGCGCAACCTTGCCAAGGTTGAGGTAGCGAGTTCGAGCCTCGTCATCCGCTCCACAAAACGCCGATTTTATCGGCGTTTTTTTATTTTTGTTTGGTTATTTTTTATGTTTACTTTGTTTTGATGAGGTGATATAATCATTATACCGATGAAAAAGGAGTATGTTATTGTTATGAACAAAGACGTTGAAAGGATACTCGTTACAGCAGAGGAATTGAGCGACATTACGAAAAAGCTCGGTGCAAAAATCACCGCCGATTATGCCGGTAAAAAGCTTTTAATTGTAGGTGTTCTTAAGGGCTCAATTTATTTTCTTACAGACCTGTCAAGATATATTGATTTGCCTTGTAATATTGATTTCATTCAGGCTTCAAGCTACGGCAGCAGTACGGTTTCAAGCGGCGAAATTAAGATTGTTAAGGATATTGATGACGACCTTACGGGATTTGATGTTCTTCTTGTTGAGGATATTCTCGACACGGGAAGAACGCTTAAGCATATTTATGACATGCTAAGCGAAAGAAATCCGGAATCAATCGCTGTTATTACATTGCTTGATAAGCCGTCAAGAAGAGCGGTTGACATTCATGCAGATTATGTCGGCACGGATGTTCCCGATGCATTTGTGGTAGGCTATGGTCTTGACTACAATCAGTATTACAGAAATCTTCCGTATATCGGAGTGCTTAAAAAGAGTGTTTATGAGGGCAAATAAATTGTCTGCTCGTCTTGTTAAGCTTCTCGCCTGCGTTATTATTATTCTTTCGACATTGCTCGGCTGTGCAAAGGGAAATGAGCAAATCAATACCTCTTCTCAGCAGAATACCGCCTCGGCATCATACAGTCAAGCCGTTACCGAGTCGCAAATCGGACCGCCTGACACTGCAACGGTATCGGTTGATGAATCAACGCAAGCAAGCGCAAAAAAGCAAGCAACCAAAGAAAATAAAGAGGACAACCGCGAGTCAAGGTCTTCGGCAAGCACCAAGCATTTTTCAACGACTAAGGTGACAACCTCAACGGCGACAGTGCAGAGTGTGACATCAACAAAGGCTTCGACTGTTAAGGATACTGCTGTTACGGCTGAATCGGCTTGTGCCACTACCTCTGCAACAAAGCAGACAGTAA